>SXSP01000349.1 GCA_005792225.1 Bdellovibrionales bacterium
AAAAGCTCTGAAGTATCTCGATCAGAAGGGCGTCGCCTACGAGCGTATTCCCATTGTCGACAAACCACCGTCGGTGAGTGAACTCAAGAAGATGCTGGGTTACCTCAAGGCGGGCGGCGGAAGCTTTAAGAACCTCTTTAACACCTCCGGACTTCAGTACCGTGAACTCGGTATCTCCGAGAAGATCAAAGCCGGCATGAGTGAGAGCGAGGCCCTCGAGCTCCTTGCCCAAAACGGCAAGCTGATTAAGCGCCCCTTTCTCCTGACCGAAAGTTCAGGAACAGTCGGCTTCAAAGAAGCCGAGTGGTCCAAACTCATCCGCTGACAAGGGGTGGCAAGCAGAAGGTACGCCGTACCGCCAGCGGTACAGGGTACCGCCGGCGGTACGGCGTACCTTCTCCTCAAGTTTGGGTGTCTCTTTCCGATAAAGGGTTACCAGTACGGTGTGACTTCACCGGGGAGGCCAGGATGGTATGCCCGCAAAGGAAGGGAATCCTTTATGTATGGCCTCACGCCCATGGCGGCGCTCAAGAGAGCGTTCATCTGGGTCCTCGGCGCGATCGGAATCGTGCAGGGACTTTGCCTCGCTGATGCTTATGCTCAAAATCTATCGGGCGCGCCGCTGATCTTCGATGTCAGACGATCGCTTCCGCTTGAACCGAACGAACCCGTGTTTCACGACTTTTACATCAACGCGGGCCCTGAAGCGGGTTTCCGTAAGGGGATGTACGTGACGGTGGTCAGGCTCGTGCCGGTTCACGATCCGGTTCAGAACAAACAGCAGGCCACGCTCTCAATCAACGTCGCCAAACTTCAAGTTATCCACGTCGAGAGAAACATCACGGTCGCGAGACTTCAATCCGAGTTCACGGATGAAGAGCGGCCGACTCTTGAATTCGAGTCGGTGATGATCGGCGATCGCATCGATCCCGCTTCGATGACGATGGAGGCTCCCGCGGCCAAGAAGAAGAAATCCGCGAAGGCGGCACCAGGAAAGACGGAAGAAGCCGTCGTGCAAGTCGCCGTTCAGGTCACGGCACCGCAAGTCGCGACCACATCGGCGGCTCCGCCGGCGGCACCCGCTCCGGCGGCGCCGGCCGCCGTGGTGGCTGCGGCGACAGCGTCTGCACCAGCAGCGGAATCGGCCCCTGTAGCGGTTCCAGGAGAGGTCAAAAGTGCTTCCTTAAGCTCTTCCTCGCCTGCTATGGTCCGCGTTCCCGTGCCGAGCGCCCCGTCTAAATAAAGTCTCTTCGATGACTGAAACGGCCGCCCCGGCACTTGCGAGAGGTGCGGCCGATATGTCTGATTCCAATCATCAATTTTTTCGACTGAAAGCTTCCGGGATTCTCAGAAGTCGCGAGGATGATTTCACGAGCCTTTGCTTCGAGGTTGGAGCCGCGGGTGTTGCCGAGGATCTTCCGTTCGTGCAGCGTGATCTGCGCTATGATCCCGACGTTCTCGAGACGCCGACGCTCGACGCGAATGTCTACTTCACGGAAGCTCCGGGTGAATCAGCCGTCTTGAAGATTCAAGGGGAGTTCCCCGATGCAAAACTCGAAGTCTTCACCGAAGAAAATCGCGACTGGCTCACCGAGTGGAAAAAGGGCTTTAAGCCGTTTCGCTTCGCGGGCGATTTTTGGATCGTGCCGAGTTGGTGCGAAGTTCCTCCCGAGGCCCCCAGGGATGCGGCGAAGATTCTTTACGTCGAGCCGGGCATGGCGTTCGGAACAGGAACCCACGAGACAACTCGCCTGGCCGCCGGCTACGTGATTGAGGAGTCACTTCGCTCAAGGCCGCATTCTCTCCTTGATGTCGGAACGGGAACGGGCGTTCTCGCGCTCGTCGCTCATCGTCTGGGCGCGCAGGATGTGGTCGGAATCGATAACGATCCCGAAGCGAGAAGAACCGCGCGGGAAAATCTCGATCTCAACAAAGAGAGTGGAATCGCCATTCCTGACCAGAACCTCGAGGACATTCAACAAGAATACGACGTCGTCGTCGCGAACATCATCGACGGCGTGCTGACGCTTCTCAAGCACGACCTCACGCGCGTATTGAAGCCTGGCGGTCGCATGATTCTTTCGGGAATTCTCATGGACCGTGAAGGCGAGTTCTATGAGGATTTCACCTCATCAACGGGCCTCAAGCTCATAAAGAAAACTCACGACGGTGAGTGGTCGGCGGCGATCCTGGAGAAGGCGAAATGAGGCGCTACTGGATCCCGAAGGACGCGCGTGAGGGCGACGAAGTTCGTTTGAGCGGGGATGTTCTGCATCACATTCGCGATGTTTGCCGCATGCACAAGGGATCTAAGTTCGAAGTCATCACCGAGGGCGGTGAGGCTCATCTCGTGGAGATTGTCTCGGAATCAAAACACGAATCGCGCGCGATGATTCTCGAAACTCGTGTGATCCCGCAGTTACCCGAGCCGCACATTCATTTGGTGATGTCGGTTCCGCGATTTCCGGTTTTTGAAGCGGTCGTGGAAAAAGCGGTGGAGCTCGGCGTGAAGTCGATTCAGCCGTTTTATTCGGAGTTCAGCTTCATTCGCACGCAGTCTGACGTCTTCGATAAGAAGCGCCACCGTTTCGAGAAGATCGTTCAGAGCGCCACCCAGCAATCGGGGCGGGGGGAGCTCATGCCCATCGAGGAGCCGATTTCCCTCGATGAACTTCTCGCGAAGTTTAACCGAACCGAGCGCGTTGGGGGTCTCTTCGCTTATGAGGGCGCGGGCGTGCTCTCGGCACGAGAGGGGATCGAGGCGCTTCGCTCCATTTCCGGTGGTGGTTCTGGTGGTGTGCAGAGCGTCTGGATCTTCGTGGGCGCCGAAGGTGGATTCTCGGAGCGAGAGGTGGAGCTCTTTAAATCCCACGGCCTGAAGCCCGTCACCCTGGGTCCCCAAGTTCTCCGCGTTGAAACGGCTTGCGTCACCTTGGTCGGCATCATAAAGTATGGCTTTGATTTGATGCGTTGATTGGGGCGGGTTTTAAAACCCGAGCGTGAGAGGGAGCTGAAGAAATGTCGGATGGGATGGACCGCGGCGATCTTTTCGATGATTTCGAGTTCAAGCCGTTAACCGACGGCCTCGGCTTCCACAAGAAAGCGGAGAAGATCAAGTCTGACATCAAGGCGTCTCAGATTGCCTTTGATACGACGGCGCGCACGGTTCCTGAACCTCCACCGCGGGCGACGATCACAAACAAAATCTCTGAACCGGAACCGCTCAGTGCCCCGTTGGGCTCATCGCTCGGTGCTTCGCCCGCGGCTCCCGCGCGGCCGGCATCGCAAAGCATTTCGGATTTGATCGCGTCACTTCCGCCGTCGCTCGATTACGTTGAAACGCCTGCGGCAAAGGAGCCGGCTGGCTATACGCGCCCGCAGATCTTTCAGCCCATCGCGCGTGAAGAATTCAAAACTGATTTTAAATCTGACTTCAAGACTCCTTCAGCGGCGACGATTCCGCCGATGCCGGGGCCCACGATCGGTTCCGTATTACCGGCGCCGGGTACGAAGGCAGGTGGCGTGATGACGGCTGCGGCAATTCCCGCGCCGACCGTGGGAGCGACTCTGCCGGCTTCGCCGTATCGTGATCGGATGAACGAAAGTTTTGCGAAAGCCTTCCCCCATGCGGGAGCGACGAAGCGCGAGACGGTTTCGACCGATGCGGAGCAAACGCTTCAACCCGTTGTCCACAACATGGCAGGCGCCATTCTCGATGCGATGGTGGCTCTCGGAATCAGCACGATTTTCCTCGTCTGCATCCTCGCGATCACGCGCGTGAACCTGATGGGGCTTCTCACGAATGCGAATACGGATGTGGCGACCCAGATTCATTTGGGTCTTCTCTTCCTCGCGGTTCTTCAGATGTACATGCTCACGGCACGCAGCTTCTTCGGCGCTTCTCTCGGAGAGTGGGCGTTCGATATTCAAGTGGGAACCGAGGAGCAACAGAGACGCGCGGTCTATCCGCTGCAGGTGGCTTGGAGAACGCTGCTCGTGACGATCACGGGCTTCTTCCCACTCCCGCTGATCTCGCTCGCGATGAAGCGCGACGTGACCAAGCAACTCACGGGCGTTGAGCTTCTTCGTCGCCCGTAATAGAAAGCTCCCATGGGCAAAGTCGTCAACTCCTGGAAAGAACTTTCAACCGATCTCGCCGCGAAAAGGGCGGGCCGCAAGGTCGTCTTCACGAATGGTTGCTTCGATATTCTGCACGTTGGCCACGTTCGCTATTTAAAAGAGGCGCGCGCTCAAGGAGACTTCCTGGTCGTTGGTCTCAATACCGACGCGAGTGTGAGGCGCTTAAAAGGTCCTGAGCGCCCGATTCAGAACGAGGGCGCCCGAGCCGAGATCATGGCATCTTTGGCTTGCGTGGATTTCGTCACTTGGTTTGATGAAGAGACGCCCGAGGACTTGATCCGTGAAGTACGGCCCGACGTTCTCGTTAAGGGCGGTGACTGGACCGTTGATAAAATCGCGGGCGGAAAGTTCGTTCAAAGTTACGGAGGTGAAGTGAAATCACTTACGTTCGTCGATTGCTTCTCGACCACGAAGATCGTCGAGAAGATCAAAGCTTAATCCGCACAAACAATGTAAGCGATAGGTTGGGTTCCGACCGTTGCCGCGCGATCCGGATATTCCTCGATCAGCGCCGTCTCGCCCGATTTCATTCGGAGACCTTCGGTGACGACCCGGTCTAAAGGTGAGGGCGGAAGACTCTCGCAGCCGAAAAGAAACGTATCAAAGAAAGCTTGTCCCGATTGGCGCGGGCTCCAGAAGTAGCGGTTGGAGTGGACATAGACGTGCTCACCCTTCTTCAGCCGATGGGGTTCGAGGGCGCGGCCGTCAAACTTCACCGACTTTGATCGAAACGTCTCGACGGGATTGCCCCAAATCATCGCGCGCGTTTTTTCGGTTTCAACGGGTGAGCCGTCGACTTCAAGCTCCGGAAATTTTTGGGAGCTCGCGGGTGCGCGATGAAAGTCGTAAGGTTCGTTCGTCGCGCAGGCACCGAGACCGAGCGAAACGAAAACCAAGATAAAGGGGCGAAGTCCCTGGCGCATGAAGCACCTCCGCTCAAATCAGGATAAAGACAAACGCGCCTTGTGGGCAGTCCAGGAGCCGCGGCGAGACTCTGGTCGAGAGAGACCTCAAGCTTCTGGGATGTTTGAACTTTATGAGTCAAGATAAGAGGGAATGCGCTCGTTCATCTTTGCTTCCATCATCTTCGTGTCCTCGCTCGCCCATGCGGCTCCTCGGGATCCTTATGATCTTCCGGAACCCGTCGCCATTCAGGGGCGCAAGTATCAGATGAGTCAGAGCGTGTTTGCTTCCGCGGGTTACTTGCCGGTTGATTCGTTCAACAAGGGGTGGGGTTTTTCCGGGGGATACCGCTACGCCTTTACGCCGTATTTGACGTGGGAAGTAATCAGCTACACGCAAGTGGCGAATTCCGAGACGCAACTCAAGAAAGATCTCGATAGCCTCAATCTCGATGTCAAGAACGTGGGTCTCGGGGGTGTTCTCGATTGGCCTAAACAAATTTACATGTCGGGTTTGCATTACGCCCCGTTTTACTCGAAGAGCTTGATGTTCAACTCGACGCTCGTTTACAGCGAGTCGAGCGTGTTCCTCGGAGCGGGAACGATCAACTTCAACACGGTCGGCATCAAGCCGATGATCGCGCCGGGTCTTTCGAATCGGACTTACATTTCGCGGAATGCGGCGGTGAACCTCTACTTCCGCACTTACTTCTATAACGACGACAATACCGGCATCACGAACATCTTCGATTTCGGAATCGGGTTCGAGTACGGATTCCAACTGTTCGGCGGAGGGTCGTCACGTGGCGACTCCGAATAAGAAGCCGTGGAACCTTCGATTCGCGCTTACGGGATGCCTGGCCGTTTCGGTTCTGGCGGCGATTCCCGCATCGAACGCTCAAAAGACATCACTGAGACCGGGGCAGAACGGCGTCCGCGTTTACAAGCCGGTTCGGCCCGATTTCTGGAAGAACATCCAAATGCTCATCGATTCAAAGAAGCCCAAGGAAGCTTTCGGCTTCGCGAAACCATCGAGCGGGGTGGGTGCGGAAATCGAGGAGTGGAAGGTCGCGCTCGCGCGCGCGATGGTGGCGGCGGGTCAGCCGCTTCACGCACAATACTGGCTCTCGAGCCTCGTCACGCAATCGGTGGCCACCCGACAAGGCTTCGAGGCTCTCTCGGTCATCAACGAGATCGGCAAGGCGACTCCGTTTGACGAGATCCAGATGGAAGAGCTCGCGTTCGATCTCGACACGAAAATTGACGATGCCGAACCGCGGGCGATGATCGCTTACTACAAAGCTCGGGCTCTCCAAAGAAAGGGCTACAGCGATTGGTCGCAGCAGGCCCTGAAAGATTTGGGAACGGGCAACGCTTGGAGCGAAGAACTCGACTACGATCGCACACTCCAAATTCTTGCGAGCGGAGATGCCGCGACGGCCTACGGTCACTTTGAAACCCTAGCTAAGAGCACGGTCGCAAGACAGCCGACCGCGAAACTGTCACGTCTAGCCGTGGCGCGCTTGATCTTCGAGCGTCGCGACTACAAGGCCGCGATCGAGATGTTTCGTGATGCGGAACTTCCGATTCGCGAAAGAGCGCGGTCCATCCAAGAACTCGCGTGGAGTTATTATTACGAAAAATCGTACGGAAAGGCTCTGGGAGCGATCAAGGCATTGAAGTCGAGCTACTTCGCGCGGCTTCTTTCTCCCGAAACGCTTTTGCTTGAAATGCTGATTTACCGAGAGCTTTGCCATTACCAACGCATTAAGGCGCTCGCGGTCGACTTCCAAAAAGTTTTCTCCGATGTCTACCGTTCGATCGAAGGACGACTTCCGCTCGAGACGGTTCCCAGCATCATTCAGGCCGCTCTCCAAGAAGGTGTTTTGCAAAAGCGCGCGCAGGTGATTCAACAACTTCGCCTCGAGCGGCGTGAGCTGAAGAAGCAGCGTTGGATGGACGAAGAAACGCGCAACGAACTTGTTAAGTGGGGGGAGCGTCGCGAGCGCATCACCGATCTTGAAGTTCAGCGTCTTTTGCGCGCGCGCGTCGACGGGATCGCAAATAGCTTTCTCGATATGCGCGAGCAGGTTTGGTACCTCGAGTACGAAGCGAATCTTCGATTGATTCAGCAGCAAGAGACCTTGGTGCCCGACTACGAACCGCCACAAAAGAACAAAACCCAGCCCGATAACTTCTTCTGGCCCGTCGGTAAAGAGGCTTGGCTCGACGAACTTCTCCATTACGAGGTTCTCGTCAAGGGGACTTGCACTCCGAACGCGAAGGGAAGTCCATGAGGCGCTCTTCGCTTCTTCGCGGGATGGTGATTCTCCTCTGCGCGGCCTCGCTGAGCGTGCCTCGCTCGACCGCGTTTGGCGATGATCTCGAGCTTGATGATTCGGTAGAGGAGAGCGCGGGCGGCGGAACTGATGAAGTCGGAAAACTCGAATCGCAGCTCGAGGCGATCGACGGGAAGATCGCGGTCACGAAAAAAGAGATCGGTCGCATTCGCGATGCCACTTATCTTCCTGATCTCTATTTTACGCTCGCGGATCTGCACGTTGAAAAGGCGCGCGTTCTTTATCTCTTGAAGACGTCGAAAAATCCCGGCAAAAAACCCGACGAACTCGACTTCACGGCGGAAAAGCGCCCGAAGCAAGAGGCCATCGAAATTTATCAGAAGGTCTACAGCTTCTTTCCGAAATACAATAAGCGCGACAAAGCTTTGTTCTTAAAGGGGATCGAGCAGCGGGATCTCGGCCAGTTTGAGCAAATGATCCGCACGTTCGGCCAATTGAGCCAGGAGTTTCCGAACAGCGATCATTTTAACGAGGCCAATATCATCGTCGGTGACTTCCTCTTCGAAGGAAAAAAGGATCTCGAGGCGGCGGGTGAAGCGTTCTTACGCGTGATCAACCGGCCGCTTTCGCCCTTTACTCCGGTGGCGCACTACCGTCTCGGTTGGTGCCAGTTCAATCAGACCAAACACGAAGAAGCGGTTCAGTCGTTTGAGTTGGCAATCGAAAAACAGAATTTGATTAACCCCGCGGATTTACCAGAGCTTTACCGGAAAACCGACATCAGTCGTGAAGCGGTGATCGCCCTCGCGGTACCGTACGTGGAGATCTACTCAAACCCCGAAAAGAAGAGAACGGATCTTGCGGAGCCATCGGTTTATTTTAGATCCAAGGCGCCCGATCACTTCACTTACCGGAAGGTCCTCACGCGAGCGGGTCGCCGATTGATCTTAAAAGAAAAGTGGCGCGAATCGGCGGAAGCCTTTTACCATGCGCTCGCCCTCAGCACGGATTTCGACTCGAGATTCGAAGCGCTTCAGAGGATCAACGAGATTCACAAGCGGCGGCAATCGAGAGTAGCTTTACTTCCGCTCGTCAAGGAGACGGCTCTCACAGTCGATCTTTTGCAAGCCTCGCAGCCGCGGCCCCTCAGGCTCACGAAAGAAATTTTGGCTAAGTTGAAAAATGCGAGACGCGCTCCCGTTAAGGCGGGGGCTCCGGCGGCTAAAGTGAAAATCGCGGGCGTCTCGCGCGCGATGAGCCAGCTCGCGTTTCTTGAGCTCCTGATGCGAGACCTCGCAACGCAAATGCAGGCGCGCGCGAAGGGAGCCGGATCGCCGGCCGATTACGCTGAGGCCGCGGAGGCGTACGAAATTTATCAGGCTCGCTTTGCGAACGCCCCGAACGCCGAGGATCTACGGCTCAACCGCGCCGAGAGTTTGTTCCGCGCCGAGAGTTGGGTGAAAGCCGGAATCGAGTACGAAACACTCGCAAAACTGAAGGCCAAGCAGGGTAAGACCGCCGACTATCAAGAATCAGCCGTCGAGGCCTACACGAAAGCTCTTCAAATCTCCGATCAGTTGAGTTTGATCGACCGGATCCGCGCTCGGCAAGGTCTGCGCGTGGTCGGTGCCGCGTGGGTGAAAGCAAACCCCCGTAAGCCAGGTGCTGCCACGACGTCGTTCAATATCGCGAACAGTTGGTATGAGGAGCGTCAGCTGAAAAAAGCGATCACCTCGCTTCAGGACTTCATCAAGCAGTATCCTCGAGACGAAAAAGTTCGGGATGTGATCTTCCTCGTCATCAACTCATACAGCCAGTTGGATGACTATAAGGGTCTGCAGGCGGCGGGAAATCAACTCGTGTCGACCGCGGGCCTTACGAACGAAGACAAACAGACTATTCGCGATGCCGTGAAACGCGCGCAGACAAAGCAGCTTCAAACGGTCGCCGGGGATTTCGGAACCAAGGAATACGCGGAGAACCTGATCTCGGTCGCGAACAAATACAAGGGCTCGGCCCTCGGCGTTCAGGCCTTGTACGAAGCTTTTCAGTCTTTAAAAAGTAAGAAGGATCCGGAGCTCTTTGATATTGGCGAGGCGATGCTGGACCAGCACGCGGATTCGCAATACGCGAAAGAGGTTTCGAGCACGATGGCGACGCTCGCGCTGAGTACGGCCTCTTACGACCGCGCGGCGAAATACCTCTCGCGTTTTGCGGAGAAGTATCCGGCCGAACAAGAGGCGAAGACGTTCCGCGAAACTTCTGCGGTCCTC
>SXSP01000350.1 GCA_005792225.1 Bdellovibrionales bacterium
AAACCAAACCCGCCGAACCCACAAAACTCCCGCCCCAGACCCCAACCCAAACCGAACCCCCCGCCCCTGTCCAACCCCTAGCCACCCGCCCAGCGCATTTCGTCCCCCAACCGACAACCCACCCGCCACCCCCACGCAAATCCCCCGCGCACGTGTCACGAAAGTTGCTCTTAACAGGTGCGCTATTCAAAAAACTCGGAGTTTGGAATGAAACCTACTTTGAAAACGTTTGTCATCTTGGCGCTCGCTCTTACAGGCATCGCAAGCCTCGCAACAACCCAGGCAAGCAAGGGCCAAGCAAACACAGGCCAAGCAACCGCGGGAACCGTCCACACCACGCCGCGATCCGCCCCATCTCCGATTCTGCGTTCTCTCGCCTCCGAACTCTCGGAAGAAGAACTTGAGACATCCTTTCAGGCTCTGCTGAACGACGCGAAACCTGGCGAGCGGGCGCGCGCGCACTTGGAGCGAGTGATTCGCATTTACTTTAGAGCGCAGTCGTACTTGAACGACTTCGACAAGAATTTGGATGAGGCCCACGCGAGAAATGAATCTTTAGATCTTCACGCGGACGAGACTTACTTGCGACTGCAGTCGGCGCGGATTCTCTCGGAACGCGAGCGCGACCGCATCGTTTACATGTATCGGCGCATTCACGAGATTCAGCGTGGAAATGAAGCGACGGCTCGGCAGAGGAATGCGGCCCTCGAGATCAATCGCGAGATTAAGATTTTGCTGAATTCGGCTCGCGGGGATTCGCGGCGTGTGGCGCTTATGGATTTAGTCGAGGAGCTGAAGCCGCTCTTGAAGGATGCGCTCGTGTCGCGGGCCAAACAGCAACCGGCGACTCTCTCGTTTAAAGATGCGATGGAAGCGGGGCAGTTCTTTGGTGGATCGGTTGCGCTCGAGTTGAATCAGAAGGCGACGGAAACAGCCGGAGACCACGAGCTCAATCAGGAAATTGAGATGGTGACGGAGGAGATTAAAGCGTCGACTCTGAATTCCGAGAATCGCGAACCTCAGGGCGCTACGATTGCGGCAGCCGCGGGATCGTCTGGCAATGTCAGCGGTGCGGGATTCGCGGGCTGGGCGTTGACCTATGACGATGGTCCGCATGCGAAGCACACGCTTGCCATTCTTAAGAATTTACAGACGTATGGTCACAAGGCGACCTTCTTCTGGTTGGCGAAGCTCGCTCCTTCGATGCCGGCAATCGTTGGCAAGGTGAAGGCGGCAGGAATGGATCTTGCGAATCACTCTTACTCCCACGCGCAGCTCACGAAATCGAGTACCAATCGGGAGCTCGAGATTGTGACTTCGACGCGGAAGCTTGAGGCGGTCTATGGCCAGCCGGTGAAATTATTCCGTTGTCCTTACGGGGCTTGCGGTCCGAATGGGGGATCGATTCGCGCGGCGATCGCGTCACGCGGAATGATTCACGTGGGATGGAACGTTGATAGTCTCGATTGGCAGGATAAAAATCCCGCGAGTGTTTACAATCGCGTGAAGAAGCAAATGGCGACAAAGAGCGGTGGTATTATCTTGTTCCATGATATTCAACCGCAGACCGTTGAAGCCAGTCGCCGTTTGATGGCGGACTTCACGAGCGCGGGTAAGAAGCTTCACTCGGCTCAAGATTTGATCGATCAGGTCAACGGTCGTTAAGCGATCTCTGCGCTTGAACCAAACACAACTATTAAACTTCTCTTTAGTCGCTTCCCCAATTTGCACGCCAAGTTGCAATTAGGGGGAGCAATGTTTAAATGGGGACAATGGACGTTCTCTCGCGGGTTATTCTTATTGTCGAGCGAGACCACGAGTCGCGCGTTCAGCTGCGGAGACAGCTGGAAGATGCTGGCTATTTTGTAGCATCGGCGACTTCGGGCATCGAAGCGTTGAGCGTTGTTGAAAAAATCAGTCAACCTCACTTGGTGCTCGTGAACCCGACTCTCCCCGACGCAGACGATTTTCTTTCGGCCTTGAAGGGCCGCGCGAATTCCCGTGACATCGCGGTCGCCGAATTAGGATCTCACATGGCTCCGCTCATTGAAGGTTCACGTTTCATTTTGACTCCGGAAGATGTGTCTCAGGCCATTGCCTGGCTTCGAGACAATTGAGCGAACAAGACTTCGACGATCTCACCGACTTTCCGGTCTCGCCTCCGGTGATGCTACGATGGGCCCATGGTGCAGGTTCTGTGGTCGACATTTCCACGATTGATGGAACAAAATCTCAACGGCCTCCTCGACGGAGCGCAACCGACCGCATTGAAGGCCTTTCAGCTCTACAAAACTTGCCGCAACGAAGGCCTCTGGAATGAGGGCCTAGAGAAATTCGCGCGGCACCTTGAAGATTTTTTTTCGCGCCCCGTGGTTGAGAGAAGGAAAAGCCACTTTGACGTTCATCTTCGTCATCCGATGGATCACCACTTGTACTCGGATTTTGAACTGAACTTTCGCTCCGCGGTTGTCAGCGAGCAATCCATTACGGATCTTGCGAGCTGGGCGCACAATTTGATTCGGGTGGCGAAGAAGACGAGCGCCGCCTTCGCATCCATCGACGTGATGACAAGAACCATCCGGCGCATCACCCAACCTCCACCTCTGGCAAAAGCGGAAAACATCGAGTTTGATGACTTCTGCGAGGCATGGCGAGAGACGATTTCAAAGCACTACGGAAGCGGCGAAGATAAAGAGTTCGGCGAGATCGTAACGGAACTCAAATGGCTGAACGCGGAACTGAAGCGCTCAGAGCAAGGCGCACGATCGACGCCACCACCGGCAAGCCTCTACCTCACACCCGGAGAGTCGGAATGGACAACCGAAGTTTATCGGGCCGCCTTTGAGTGGTCGGAAGTTCCTGACTATCCTCTGCCGTATGAACCCGAAAAAAAGCTTGTGAAAGAATTGATGCGCGTGATTCTGCTCTACCGGATCGCACGCGTCTCCAAACTACCTGAGATCCTCGAGAACCGCGAAAAGATCCGCGCGACCCTGCTGGATCGATGCGAGGTCCTCCTCGATCGAAAAAAGCTCGCGAGCTAGGGCTCGTCTCAAGCCGAGACACCAAATCGTCCCTGTTTACACAGCGTCTCATCCGTTTCGATTTGGTGTCTCGAGGTGGGTTGAGGATCGCTAAGATTTCCCTAACCCCTCCGCAAAACCTGGACCTTGGTAGATAATGGAAAGATCAGTTTCGCAGAAAGAGGGACGTATGAACAATTTGCGGAAGTCATTGAATAACGGCTACAACCTCGAAGAGAAGCACTTCTACGACCAAGAAATAGAGCTGATCGAGAAGTGGCGGGCAAGGCGCAAAGCCGAAATCGCCCGTAAGAACAAGGAGGCCAACGAGGCCCAGCTCCTTCTCCTCGCCTCAAGAAAAGAGATCAAGCGAGCCGCTTAAGCGCAATCAGGTTTAGGGGGAGAAAAGGGTGCGACCGGACTCTCCCAGAGCTGCACACACTTTGAATCATCCATTTCAATCCCATCGACGCGCATGCCCCGCAAACGTTTGAAGTTTGGGCCCGGGGATTTTGAACTCCGCGAGTAGAAGAGGGCTTTTACCGCCTTCGTCTCGCAACGAAACTGTTTCTCTTTAAAAACCATGTCAGACGCCGCCTGAAGGGCCGCAAACCAACGCACGTAATCGTAGGGTCCTGAGGTCACCGTGGGCTTTCCATCTGTGCCCTTGTAGGTCTTCCGCACTTCATTGGGCGGGCAGATCGCCCAAGCCGATTGATCATTTTTCCAAACGTGAAACTCCGACGGGTTGATCGCCGCGAGCGCGATCTCGTTTTTGACCGAGCTTCCGCGCTTGTAGAAGTTCGTATAGCGATCCTTATTCGGGTCGCGCATGTAGTCGCGTCGATTCAGCAAAACGCGGCCGACGGCTTTAAAGTAGGCATCGACACCTGCGCAACGTGAACTTCCGCCAACTTCCGCATAGAGGGTCCTCGCGATGAGATCCACCGCGACCCAATCTTCGGTCGTGGCGGCCTTTCCGTCGTCTTTCGCGATCCTGATTTTTGGTACTGACCCGAGCCTTCTCCGCACGTCTCGGGCGAGATCCTCGGCCGCGTCTCCGTTCGTGCCCGGGCACTGGCCCGCAATCGCGAGAGCGGGTTCCACGGCGTTCACAACGGCTTGGGTTTGCTTTTCGACTTCTTTGAACTGTGTGGTTTCGATTTGCAATGCCTCATCCGCGCAGGGTGCGGGCGGTGGCTCAGGCTTCAGGTTCGGAAAAATCGTGCGCGGGGCACCTAATACGGGACGCTCGTTCGTTTCTGTCGTGACGGAAACGAATTGGGCTTTCGCGAAGTGGAAGGAGAGAATAGCGGAAATAAAGACGGAGCATTTGAAAGACATGCTCCCCGATTATGCCGCGAGTGATCTTCCTCGGAATAGACTCGCTTGAGTTTTTCGGACGTACGTCCCGCTACGCTCAGCGCGGGAAGCGGATCATCTTGTACCAGGGCTCATAGGCCTGCTCGAGTCGAATGCTTTGGTAGATGAGCTTGGGCTTCCCTTTGCGGTCAGTCGTCGTCTGAAAGAAGATCCGCATCTGAAATGAGTTCACGCCCGCTGGTTGATGATCTTCGGCCGGGCACACGTGCGTGAGGTTTCCGAGGATCGTGTAAGATCCCGCCACTCCTTCACGTTCAGATTTTTCCCAGTGGACGTTGTGAAAGAGCGTTCCCTCGGGCCGCTCGTTTCCGAACTGAAGATCGGGAAATGGGAGAATCAAAATCGGAATCGTCAGTTTCGGGCAGAAGACCGAATCATGAAATGCTTTTGAGAGATCGAGGACTTCCTCTCCGACGTTGAGAAGAATCTGCGGAAAGGACTTCATCTCAGAGGGCTGAACGATCGTTGCCGAAATTGTTTCATCCCACGGTAGTACCGGGGTCGACTGAATGCGATTCTGAACAAAGAGCGAAACTTTCACTCCAAGAAGATCCAAAGCCTCGTGGGAAGCGCGCGAAACATGATGACCGAGCTCGTGAATGAGAACCGCCAGCGCGCTCGGAATCGACATCGGCTGAACGACTCCGAATTGGTTTTTCGCGTAGATCATGTCGGAGTTGATATAGATCGGGCTGCCAATCCGGCTCCCCGTTTTTGCGACTTTCATTTCTCCATCGAGGATGAAGAATCCAGGTCTCCGTTTCTCGGAAACAAAACCGACTTGATCTCTCACGCGGCGCTCTTGTTTCATGGCATCCACGATATCAGCGAGGATCACGCGCTCAGCATTCGTGAGTCGGCAGCTGACAAAATCCAGACACAACCGCGCGTATCGCTCGACATTTTCGTAAGCGAAGAGGATGTTTTTCTCAGCGAGCCCGCCTCCATTTCCAACGTAGTCGCCGCCTGCGCGGGCACCAAAAGAAACGAGGAGCGAGAGAACCAAAATCCAGTTTTTCATCCCATTTTCCTTTTCTTCGTCAATGGAAACAGCTGCGTCGAGAGAACGTAAACTTCGCTCGCCTTCGAAGTTCCGACAAGCTTGGCGATACGATGGTGTGTTCTTTTCAGAATCTTTTTTGCCTCAAGAAGCTTTTCGGGGTCGGTCGGCATCGTAATGGCGGTGATATCGCGTTCAGAAACGGGCAAATCGAGAAGAGCCAACTCGACTTTCCGCAAGAGACCTAGGTGATACTTCTTGATCGCCTCCGAAGGAACATCGCTCGTCGTCGTGAGCGGTTGAGTCGTTCTCACCATCCTTCCCGACTTGATCTCGATGAGTTCAAGCCTCAGGAGTCTCTCGAAGACTTCGCGTGCCTCCTCAACGGGGACGACCAAACGATCCGCAATCCAATCCACGTTGGCTTGATTTCCGTCGAGTCTTGCCAAGTTCAGGATGGCGAGCGAGAGCCAACTCCCTATCAAACGAAAACGATCTTCCGAAACGGCTTCGTGCGTGTCAGTTCTTTCAAGTGGATCGCCGGTCTTGAGAGTGAAAGCTTTTTGTTCAAGCGGAGAGAGCTTCATTCGATCGGCGATCGAGCGACGATTCTTCGGCGATAGTTCGCGCTTGCGCCCAAGATACTGCGAGAGCGCGGCGGGGCTAACACCTAGATCGCGGGCGAAGGCGCGAAGGCTGTAAGAGGAGTTGCGATTTTTTCTTGCCGTCAATTCTTGTAGCAAGATGAGTCTTCCGTCATTCACGCGGCTGTTCTTTCAAAAAACCCCTCCACCGTCAACTCGAAACATAGTGTTTCGATTTCGGGCCGCGAAACACAGTGTTTCGATGGGGGTCTTGCGCGGGCGGGTCGTCATCCGCTATTTCCACCTCCGAAACGCAGCCGGGGATCTTAGGGGATCCCCAAAACTTACGACTTACACCTGAATAGGAGAGTTTAAATGAAACAGTTACTCGCTACCCTCGTCCTCGCTTTGGGCGCCGCCACATCCCCCAACTCAGCCCAAGCCCTCGAAGCTCAACCCCGCTGGCTCTGCGGCTTGGAATTCGAAGGAGAAGCTCGCGGCATTCAAATCCTGGTCGGAAGCTTCCGCAGTGAAGCGACCGGCGTCCTTCATTGCACGAGCACCGAAGGCGAAGAGTACGAGCGGGACGTGCGCGTGACGATGCAGACTGAACCCATCGGACCAACCATTGGTCTTGGCTCATTCCGCTTCGTCGGAGGAGCTGCAAATATCAGCGTTCCCACGTCGTCACCGCGCGCCCTCTTCGGCCGCTACGTCGTCGCTCAAGGCCGCGCGGCCGTCATCGGCGGCGCAGGTGCCTTCACGGCGTTCCATACCAGCAATCGTTCTCTCGCGTTGAATGTGTCTCTGCAGCTCGTCTCCGGCTTTGGCGTTGAAGCCGGGTTCACGACGATGACACTTCGCCCGATGTGATCGACTGCGCCAGCACTCTTTCGGAGGGCTGGCGCTTTTTTGCGGCAGAAGGTAGAATTGAGCTGCAGATTCGAGGAGCTCATCGATGTGTTACTCAGCCATGGTTCAGCAAGACGCTCAGAAGTTAGGACTCAAATTCTCAGCGAGAATTCAGTACGATTCGTATTTAGATCTTTTTTCGCGCCGACTCTCCGGGGAAAAGCTCGTCATCAATCGGGCGATGGAATCGCAATTCATCAAAAATCCCAAGACGCCCGAAGCCAAGAAGATTTGCCGTCTCATCACGGAATGGCACGAAGAACAAATCGCGGAACTCGAAGCCGAGATCTTTAAACAAAAAGAACGACTCGCAAACGCCGAGAGAACTCTAAAAACCAAGACCACCAAAAAAGCCCAGGAAGACGTTCGCATCGCGACCAAGAAGATAGAAAAATGCAAGGCGGATTTAAAGAAGCACAAGTCAACGGAGATCAAGTCCGAGGGTGACGAAAGGATTTTTCCCTTCCACCAAGTCTCCGTCGTCATGGTTGACGATGAGGGCGAGAGAATCGTGCGACCGGCGCGCTATCATATGAGGCCCCACGATAAAGACGAGAGTTTCGATCGCGACTACGGAGGCTGCTACAACGCCCGCTTCGATAACTTAAAACGCGTAGCTTTCTGGAAGGACTCGCTCGCGAAACGGCGTGGTGTGATGATGATCAAACGTTTTTACGAGAACGTTCCGATCGAAAGATACCTCGAAAACCACAAGCTTCCGAAAGACAAACAGGATCGCTCAAACCTCGTGATTTGTTTTGAGCCCGACGACACAGAAATGATGATCATCCCCGTCATCTGGGACGTCTGGAAAAAGCGCGGGGAATCACCTCTCTATTCGGCCGCACTCATTACCGATGATCCAGCGCCGGAGATCCGCGAAGTCGGCCATGATCGAACGCCGATCTTCTTGAAAGAGTCAGCGGTGAATGATTGGCTCCATGCGGAATCGATTGAAAAAGCTATTCAAGCCCTCGGGCAGCGCGAAACGCCTTACTACTCTCATCGTCTGATGATCGCGGCTTGATTCGCGCGGCCCAAGAGCCAGTACAAGAATCAGTACAAGAACCGTCGCGCGAAAAACTACTTTTTTGCGCGTTTTTTGCGGCACGATCCTTTTGTTCCCGGCTTCTTACCGGGAACACGCTCGTAGCCCGCCCAACAACTCGTCGACTTCCGTGATTTTTTCTTCTGTGTTTGTGGCATGTCATGCACCTCCTTTGACACGAGGGCATGGTAGCGCGGGAAGGATACAAAACAACGAACGTGAAGTGGAGAGAGTGCGAAGCTCCCTCCACGAATTCAGAAAACACTAAATTAACAGCCGCAATCGCCTTTTAAACCACGCGCTCGCGCGCGCTTTCCGTGATCCTCCAGGAAAACGTTTACGTCATAGCGGGTGACTTCGCATCTTTCATCATCGGGACCGCAGACGAAGGTCGTCTTATGATCAATGGTGAGTCGTGCATCTTGGTCGGCATATATTCTCGTGAACCGATCACCGAGGCGCGCCGGCCGGCTCTTCTCCGTCGAAGAGACAAACTTCAGCGTCCTCAACTGACCGTTGATTTTGACGAGAGCAGGATCCCCCGCACCGAGTTCACTCCAAAACAGAAATTCACCTTTCGGGTTCCAAATACTACAGCCGCAACCACCCTCGAAGTCGGTGCCCAGGGTCAACTTATCGAGTTTAACTGGTGCCGCTTCCGCGGTCGCCGCAAGACCAAAAAGAGCAAAGCAAAAAACAAGCGGACGAATCATGATGAACCTCCTAGTCGAATGCGATTTAGATATCAATGGTCAGTGTGCGAAAACAATTTCAATCCTCGACGATCATCAACGCTCCCGTCGGATCGCCCTTCTGTTTCCAATGACTACGCCGCCATCAAACATCGGAAAAGCAGATAAAACTCATGATAACCATCGCTTTTCGGCATGGAACTGGTATGTTTTAAAAAATGGAACTCAATCACCTGCGTTATTTTTATGAGGTTGCGAAGGCCGGTAGCTTCACGGAAGCCGCAAGAATTCTTCGCATCAGCCAATCTGCACTCAGTAAGGCCGTAGCTCTCTTAGAGGACAGCGAGGGCGTTAAGCTCTTTGAACGCTCAAAACGTGGCGTGACGCTGACTCCCGTCGGGACTGACGTCTTTAGAATGAGTAGCGGGATTTTTCATACCGTCTCCGAGATTCAGAATACTTGTCGCGGCAAAAAAGAAGTTTGCGAGGGATTTCTTCGTTTCGGTGCATCCGACCACGTGACGAATTACCTCTTGCCCAAAAAGATGCATCAGATGCGAACGGAACACCCGAAGGTGATTCCGAGCGTTTTTGCGGGAACGCCCCACGAGATTGTCTCGATGATCCTTGAAGACAAACTGGAATTCGGTCTGTTCTTTACCCGGATCAACACGGCTGGTATCGCCTACGAAACCGTGACGACGCTCCCGATGGCAGTCGTTTGCCATCCCAAGCACGTTGGAAAAGGCGCGCTGACACCGGCAAAACTGAAATCACTGGTGAAGGAAATTGGGTTCATCGGTTCCATAAAAAACCAGTATCAGCACCATCCATCTGAAGAGTTGATGAAGCTCCTCGGTAAAGACATCCCTGTCGCTTGCGAATCCAACAGTCAGGAGTCGCAAAAGAGATACTGCATGGAGGGTGGCGGAATCGCGTTCTTGGCGCGTTTCATGGTGGAAAAGGAACTGAGAGAAGGAACTCTCGTTGAAGCGCCGACGTCAAAACCGCTGGCGCTTCATCTTTTACTCGCAAAGCGGAAGAACCTACCGCTTTCAATTACGTCACGAACATTCTTAGAGCTCGTGCAGGCAACCCTCACGTCTCCGGCCTGAGAGTCGCCTGCCTTCTCATCAATGTCGTGTCAGTGCCTTGAGCGCTCTTGCTTGCTCGCGGTTTGCAGAAACTTTCCGGCCGCCACTTTGAGGAATCGAGCTTCCTCAGAAAGCGGGACACCGTTTTGTTTCGCATTCGATTCAAGCCAATCAATGTAGCGTTGCAAGTCGTTACGGGGGATATCTCGGATTTTCACACCGTTGTACTTCTTCCCGAAGCCGATCTTGTACTCACCGGGATCTGCGACATCTGAAGCAGCAGTCGTCGCCGCATTCGTTTCTTCTTTAGCGGCAGCCTTCTTCGGCTCAGCTTTCGCACCTGAATCGCCCTTCGCGCCCGCCGGGCGCTTACCGGTCTCACGATTTGCGGAAATCGCAATCGCGTCGACAGGAGCTTCCAGCTCATCCGCGCAGAACTGAGTTCCATAACCAATGAGCGCTAACGAACGGCCAATGGCGCCCGTCTCCGCCTTCTCGATAAAATCAGGGAACCCTTTGGCGTTCTCGAACTTATGCGACGTCGCGATCACCCGGCCCGACTCATCCTTGATCACGGCGCGGGCGCACGCACTCTGATCCGTCACCGACATCAGCTCCGT
>SXSP01000040.1 GCA_005792225.1 Bdellovibrionales bacterium
AGCTCGAAGAGATTAAAACAAAGTTCAACGATAAACGCCGCACGCAGATCACGGGCGATGCGACCGACATTGAAGACGAAGATCTCATCGCTTCGGAATCGATGGTCGTCGTCATGACCGATACGGGCTACATCAAGCGTATTCCTCTCGATGAATACCGCAACCAGAAGCGTGGCGGTAAAGGTCTTAAGGGCATGGAGACGCGCGAGGAAGACTTCGTCGCGCACATCTTCGTCGCCGACACGAAGACGTGGCTCTTGTTCTTCACGGATAAGGGTAAGCTCTTCTGGGTGAAGACGCATAAGCTCCCGCTCGGAAACAGAACTTCGAAGGGTAAGGCGATCGCGAACGTCATTAGCCTTGCGCCGAAAGAAAAAGTTCAGGCGATTCTGCCGGTCGAGCAGTTCAGCGAAGACAAGTTCGTCGTCATGCTGACCGAAAAAGGCATCATTAAGAAAACGGGCCTCGATGCGTTCTCTAATCCCACGCAGAAGGGCATCATCGCCCTCACAACCGATCTTGATGATCAGGTGATCGACGCGAAGATCTCCAATGGAAAATCAGACATCTTCATCGCGACTCGCGAGGGAATGTCGATTCGCTTCGACGAGGGCGACGTGCGTTCGATGGGACGTCAGGCTCGCGGTGTGAAGGGTGTGACCCTCGGCAAGAACGACGCGGTCGTCGGTCTTGAGATCTTCGACAAAAATTCGAAGGCGACCGTCTTGATGGTGACTGAGAACGGGTTCGGAAAAAGGACGCCTATCGACGAGTACCGCATCCAATCCCGCGGTGGCGTGGGTATTATCACGCAGAAGACCACGGACCGGGTCGGTCTCGTTGTCGGAACAAGAAGTGTTCTCGACACGGATGAAGTGATGATCACCACCGACAAAGGGCAGACGATCAGGACGAACTGCTCCGAGGTATCGATCATCGGAAGAAATGCCCAGGGCGTGAAACTCATCTCGTTGAATGCTGACGAGAAAGTCACGGGCATCGCACTCATCACGGAAGATGGAAACCTTGCAGATGCGGGATCACTTACGAAGCAGTAAGTTCAGGCTTCTCACGATGTTTTTCGCGGCCGCTTTGATCATCCAAAGCGGCTGCAAAGTTTCGGCTGAGAAGATCGAATTCAAGCGTGCCGAAGAGGCGTCACAGAGAAACCAGCACGAGGCGGCTTTGAAGCACTATCAAGCCGTCGTCGCTCAATCCGTTAAAACTCCGCTCGCCATCCAAAGCGCCAAAGAAGCCGCGCGCATTCTCCACTATCAATTGAAGCGCCCGAAGGAAGCAGTCGAATACTACAAACACGTGATTCTGTATTCTCAGGAAGCTTCGGATAGAATCGAAGCACAGAAGCGGTTGGCAAACCTACATTTCACCGAAACTCTCGATTACACCCAAGCGATCGCGGAGTTCAGCCGACTCCTTGAGCTGCCTCATTCGCAGAAAGAAGACCTCGAGTACCGGCTTTCCATTGCGCGCAGCTATTTTTACTTGAACAACTTTTTTCAATCGCAGGTTGAGATCGATACGATTCTCACTCGAAGCTCTGATCGGGATACGCTCTTCGACACTCTTCTCCTCAAGGCCAATATTTTTCTTACGACCAAGAAGCTGGACGAGGCCATCGACGCTTTGAAGAAATTGATGGCCGACTACCCTGAAAGATCCAGGATTGAAGCCATCGGCCTCATTCTCGCGGTCTGCTACGAAGAACAGAAGAATTACGCGATGGCGATCGAAACCTTGCAGCTCATCCGCGATACCTATCCGCGACGTGCATTTGTGGACCAAAAGATTAAAACTCTGAGGGAGCGCCAGACTCTCCTCCCGGGAGCGCGCGGCCTTAAAAAATGAGGGGGCAGCGGTGAACACAAAAGCGTACGTCTTCATCGGAATGGGTTTCGAATTAGTCGGTGCGGTCATGGCCTTCCTATGGATCGGCCAGTACCTTGATGAGCACCAAGGTTGGGGCGGGATGGGCGCCGCCGGCGGGATCGTCGTCGCCTTCATCGGGTGGATCACACATTTACTTATTGTGGTTCGCACGCTTGCCAAAGATACGAAAGAAGAGCAGATTGGCCCCCCATGAAAAGCCTTCTGCAGTTTCACGCTGCGACGAGTCTCCTGCTCGCAGTTCTTATCTATTTTCTCAATTCGCGTGATGCGGCCGTTGGTTTCGCATTCGGGGCGACCGTCAGCTTTTTCAATCTGGTCTTGTTAGTGATCGTGTGGCCCCGTATTTTGGCGAAAAAACTGGTTGCCTTGTCAGTCGGCATCATTGTAATTAAGTTCGCGATATTGGCTTGGATTCTATACGAAGTGGTGACTAAAAAACTGGTGCAAGTCGGGTGGTTTGCAACGGGTTTGGGAGTCGTCATTATCACTGTTTTGGCCGCTTCCGTTTTGGTGCCCCAAGCTACGCTTCAGGAAACAGATTTAAATTAAGGCAGAACATAAGTGGGAAGCCATTTTACCTGGTTCGATCTTTTAGGCGTCGATCATCACTACACCACGGTTGCCGTGGCGGTGTTCGCGACAGCTTTAATCCTGGTCCTCTCGGTTGCGGGACGACTCGCTCTCGGGAACGGCGAAGCCGCGATTGAACCGGCAGGTCGTTTCACGCTGAAGGGCTTCTTCGAAGCTTTCGTCGAATTCATGAACAACATCGTTCATCAAGTCTTGGGTCATCATGGCACGCACTTGATCCCTCTCTTCGGTGCGATCTTCTTCTACATCGTTTTCAATAACCTCTTGGGTCTCATCCCGGGAATGACCGCGGCGACTTCGGACATCAACTGTTCGTTTGCGATCGGTTTATTCTCGTTCGTTGCGTACAACGTGATCGGCTTCAACCACGCGGGCTTTGCTTACTTTAAGCATTTCCTCGGTCCGATCTGGTGGATGATTCCGATCCTTCTTCCGATCGAGATCATCTCGAACTTCATTCGTCCTCTCAGCTTGGGTATTCGTCTGCACGTCAACATGATGGCGGACCACACGATCCTGGGCACGTTCATCGACCTCACGAAAGTCATCATTCCCGTAATTTTCTACGGCATGGGAACTTTCGTTTCTCTCGTACAGGCGTTTGTTTTCACGATGCTGTCCATGGTTTACGTGCTGATGGCGACGGCCGACGAACACTAAAACAACAACAACAAAAACAAGACACCCATAAGGAAGTAACAAATGAAAAAGATCGTTCTCGCTCTCGCGACTGCTTTCCTCGCCCTCCCCGCCTTCGCACAAGATGCTGCTGGCTCGACTGCTGCTAACGTTGGTGGCACAGTTGGCTGGGTTGCTCTCGGCATCGGCCTCATGATGGGCCTCGCGGTTCTCGGCGGCACAATGAGCCAATCGCGCGCTGCTGCGACTGTACTCTACGGTATCGCTCGTAACCACGCTGCTGCTGACAAGTTCACAGTACCTTTGATCCTCTCGCTCGCTCTTATCGAGTCGCTCGTTCTCTTCGCATTCTTGATCGCGTTCTTCCTCCAAGCGCCTGTTGTTACAGCTCTTGGCCTCGTGAAGTAATTTAAGCTTTCGAGCTTAAAAGCAGAAAAAGGCGGACCCGGTGGGTTCGCCTTTTTGTTTATCGGGAATGTGAAAACTGAAGGACACTTTCGTCGCAACTCCCGCAGCGAGAGCGGTTAAGATTCTGTTATGTCAGAGGTAAGAACACGCGACCTGAATGGATCTCCCGCCTGGTCTGAACCCACCGTTCGCTTGATCGGAATAATCTGCATCGTCCTTGGACTTGGTGTTCTGGGAGCCTGGATGATGAATCAGCCACAGCTCGTCACCGCTTGGAACAGTGGCGCTTCGATGAACGAGAAGACCGCACTTTGTTTTTTGACAACCGGACTGGCGCTTCTTGAACTCACCGGGAAAATGCGCGTGGCTCTCTTGAGAGTCCTGGCGGTTTTCATTTTGATCTTAGTCGCGTTTTCTCTCGAGTTCATTTCGCTCACTCGCTATTGGGATGAGCACGTCGCTCGATGGCTATTAGGCGCCCAGCATCTTGAAAGTCGGATGTCGATCTACACGGCAATCGCGTTTGTTATTACGGCCGCGTTTATTCTTAGATTCTCAAAGCGCGAGGAAGCTGAAGCTACGCAGATCGCAGTTCTCTTCGGACCCGTCGTTCTAGCAATTCCCTCAGCGGCTCTCCTCTGCCGATTTTTGAACGTGGTTCCTTACGGCTCAGCCGGTCTTGGGGCCATGGCGTTCCATACGATAATCGGCCTGATGATCACAGGCATTGCGATCTCCATTATCGAGACGACTCATCTGCGAGAACAAGTGGCGCGCCTATGGCCTCTCGCGACCTTCGCGTTCGTTTTCACGATGACGCTGGTCATTTGGCAGGCCGTCATCGCGGTGGGAACGGAGGAGCGACCGTTTCTGCCCGCCTTGGTCCTCTATGGTGGAACCGCGATCGCATCGATTGTGACGGTTCTGGGCTACCTGACACAATCGTCTTACTATCACTTGAGTTTAGCTCGAGACCGAGAACGAAAGCTTGAGGAACTGAATGCACACCTCGAAGACCGTGTTCACGCGAGAACTCTAGAACTGAATCAGAGAAACGATGAACTCGAGAAGTTCGCCGGAATCGCCGCTCATGACTTGAAATCGCCGATCGGAACGATGGTTTCATACGCAGATCTTGCGTCGGACAATCTTACCTTTCGTCTCGATCGCGAGGAACTCCGACATGATCTCGAGAAAATAAGGGCGTCGGGAATGCGAGCCTTAAACCTCATCGATCAACTTCTTGAGGTTGCGAAATCCGGGCGACGTCTGCGCTCCACGATCGTCGATTTGAACCTTGTTTTTGAATCGGCGATGGGGAATCTGCAGTCGGAAATACTGAAGACCAACGCGAAGATTCAATCTGCACGTCTACCGAGAGTTTGCGGGGACGAGACGCAGCTCCTTCAGCTTTTTCAGAACCTTCTTGGAAATGCGATCAAATTTACTCGGCCGAATCAGGCACCTGAGGTTTACATCAATGTTGAAGATGATGGTACGGACTGGCGGTTGAGCGTAGCGGACAAAGGCATCGGCATGACTGCGAGCCAATCCGAGATTGTTTTTGAGTTATTCGGAAGGGCCCACAGTGAATACCAGGGGACCGG
>SXSP01000351.1 GCA_005792225.1 Bdellovibrionales bacterium
ACGTTGCTGCTGCCCGCCCGAGAGCTGATTCGGCTTGTGAGTGATATGGGAGCTGAGGCCCACCGTCTCTAAGAGTTGCAGAGCCTTGGCGCGCGGATCTTCCAAGCCTTCCGCGTAGCGAGTGGGAAGTAAGACATTTTCGAGCACGTCGGCCCGGTGAAGCAAATGAAACTGCTGGAACACGAAGCCGATGTGGCGGCTCCGGAGTTCCGCGAGCTTCTCATTATCTAAACGAGTGATCTCGTGGCCCGCGAATGTGAAGGATCCTCTGGACGGTTTTAGGAGACAACCGATGATGTAAAGGAGAGTCGACTTGCCCGAGCCCGATGGTCCTAAGATTCCGACCATTTCGCCGCGGTTGACCTTGAGACTGACATCATCCAGCACCTTGAGCGGCCTTCCGTCCAGCGAGTAGGTCAGCTCAATACCGCGGAGTTCGATGAAACTCATTTACTCCTCGATTCGCGGGAGGTTCAAGAAATCGATCACCCGCACGCGCTCGCCCTCGGCGAGTCCACTCTTGATCTCCGCCGCCTCTTCAGTCTGAAGTCCGAGGGTGATGTTCTTCCGCGTCCCATCGGCAGTAAAGACGTGATAGCCCTCGGAATCTTCATGGATGTATTCATGCGCGAGCGCCAAGACGTTCTCTCGGCGATCGGTGATGACGTCCATCAATACCGACATGCCAGGAAGGAGTCGCGGATCTTGCGTTTTGAGCGCCACGCGAATCTGAAATTCGGCACTCGAAGACGAGAACACCTGTTTGTCGCGAGCGCCGAGGGCGATTTCGCTGATTTCGCCCGGGAACGTTTCTCCGATCAGCGCCGAGACGCGAACGAGTGCCTCCTGCTTACGTTTGATCTTTGCGATATCTAACTCGGCCACCGCCGCGAGAACGAAGAGACTACTGAGATCCTCGACCCGCACGACGAGACTTTGCTCGCTCTGTTCGCCGACGAATTCACCCTCAGTCCTTAAGACCTGAGTGACGACGCCGGGAAAAACCGAGCGCACCGGATAGTTTCGCTCGCCCCCCACCAGCGTCGGGCTGAAAGTCACGAGCGGGTCGCCGTCTTTGACTTTTTGGCCGACGGTCACGAAGAGTTTTTGAACGTAGCCGTTAAAGGGAGGGCGCACGTCGAGCCGACGTTTGGGAGAAATCTGGCCCGATATCGTCACGCGCTGCTCAAGATCCATTCGCATCACTTCGCCGATGCCGTTTGGACTCGCATTCCCCGAGCCCCGCGTGAGGACAAAGATCACTCCGACGGCAACTATGAGCAAGAGGAGCGCGATTAGCTTATTGTTGGTTAAGAACTTCATCGGCGTTTCCTTCGTAGTACGCGAGATCGGCGCGGTTCTTCAGAAGACTGAAGCGGAGGGTGATATCTTGCGTGCGGCTGTCGTAGAAATTTCCGAGTGCGGAGATCAAGTCGGTGTAAATGACTTTCCCTTCCCGGTAGCCGCGGTTGAGGCTCGTGTAAACATCTTCGCTCGCTCTTAGGATTTGGGCACTCACCTTCAGCGACGACACGATCACACGATTGTTTTGCGTGAGAATACTCAAACTCTGACGAGTTTGGATGCGTTGACGTTCTCGACCGTTGATCTCGATGGCGCGCGCATTTGCCGCGATCTCGACGTTTCGGCGCCGAATACCCCAATCCCAAAGATTGTACTCGAGGACAATGAGCCCGGAGAGATTCCAGAACGGATCGTCGACGTACTCAAATCTTTCACCAATGTACTGGGGCTGAGTATACTCGTAGGAGCCTCGAAGCGAGAGGCGCGGCCAGTAGGCCCTTTGCGCCGACGTGTATTGAATATCCGCGATCTCTTCCTGCGCTCGTGCGACTCGGAATTCGAACGTTTGCTCCGGATCAATTCTGGGCGCGGAGAGAAGTTCCACGCGAATTCCCTTTGGGTCATACGGCTCAAACTCGTACTCCCCGCTCACGCCGATCGTGGCGATCAGATTTTCTTTTACTTCCCGCACGCGGAATTCCGAATTCAGAATTTGCACTTCGGATCTCTGAAGGTCCGTCTTGATGCGGAGGTAGTCTCGATTACTGCTCAAGCCTTGAAAGTAGCGAGTCTCGATCGACTTAAATTGCGTTCGAAGTGTCGTCTGCTGCTCCTTTTGAAGACTGAGCGTGAAAAAAGCCTCGGAGTAGTCGAAGTACGCCTTCGCAACATCCACCAACGTTTTGTTTTTTCCCTGCTGAAGATTGAGCTTTGAAATGTCAGCGTTTAAATTTGCAATCTTCGCGTTCCGCCACGTCTCGCCGTTGTCGTAGAGATTTTCGGTGATCGATAGACCCAGGCTGTTCGTCCACGGTTCGTGGATGCCGAGGCCGAGCGTGCGGTTCGATCCCGACGCGAGTCCCTCGCGGCTATAGCGGGTGTACGCGTGATTGGCCGTGAGATCGACGGAAGGTAAGAGACTTGACCAAGCGTTTTTTCGCTCGAGCGTCTGGTTTCGTTCCGTACGAACGAGGGTGTCGTAGTCTGGGTTCTTCTCAAGCGCGAGTTGAAGCGCGCGCTTAAAGTTCAGTTTTTCGGGAGCCGGGCTTTGAGCGTAAGCATCAACGCGAGCGAAGACGAGAAGGATAAAGGCGACCGCGGCGAATGGGAAAAGCTCTCGCATAGGGTGTGCAATCTAGTGCGTCACACCCTTGACGACAACGCGAGTCATGCCGCGTCATCATCCTCATGAACCGAGGTTTAACACTCGCTCCGACGGAAGCTCTCGATTGAAAGTCACAACCTTCGGAGTTTTTACACGGTGACGTTCGGTGAGATCCCAAAGAAGTTCGTGAGCTGCGAGAACGACTTGAGTCGGTTCCGCGAGACGGGGCCCGCCGCGCCCTTGGAACCGACCTTCGAAGTCAATGATGAGACTCCGATATGGCACAAGCCACGGAGTGCGAGACGGATCCTGTTGCGTGCGGAGATCAACGACCGGCGTACGCACGGCGGTTGAAAGATTCAAAGCGCAAGTTGACGACGAGATCACGAGCGTTGAGCGCGAGAAGAGATGCGCGAGTTCATCGAGCCGGAAAACATCACTCAAAGCGTAACAAGGCACTCTCGCCGCCTCCTGGATTTCGGCCAAGATGGCTCGATCGGCTTCGTCACCGGTCAACAAAATTTGATGATTCAGCCTGAGGGAGAGTTCTCGCACGATGGCGCCGAGGGTTTCCGCGCGACCGGGAGTCTGTTGGTTTCCGGGATGAACGATCACGAAGGGCGATTCCGCGCGAACTCCGCGCTCCTTTAAAATTTCCGTGACCCTTCTTCTGGTGTCGCCCGGAATCTTCACGCGGATGCGCTCATCACTGGTGTGGCAGCCGACGCTCGCGACGAGTTCCAATTGCCGACGGACTTCGTGGCGGAGAATTTTGACGGGCTCGACTTCCTCGACCCAATCACTCAACAGGCCGTGGGGGTTTTCGCGGCAGTGCGCGAGCCGACGGGGTATTTCGGCGAGCAAACAAACGAGGGCCTCGGGCATAGGATTTTGGTGGTGCGAACTAAAGATGACGGCAGCATCGAATCCACGTTCTCTCAGGGTCGCGATGAGATCGTGATGAGCGGGACCGTCGCTCACGCGACCGGCGTCAGCCCAGGGAGCATCGAAGGCGATCACATCATCAACCGAGGCGAGAAGGCGCCCCAAATTTGCAGCCGATTTCGAAGTGAGAAGCGTCATCTTAGCGCCCGGATTGGATTCCTTGAGCGCGCGAATTGCGGGTTCCGTCGTGAGAATATCGTTGAGCCCGTCAAGACGCAGACAAAGAATCTTCCGTAATCCCTTCCAAGACATATTTCGCTCCCTCCCCGAGGAAAGGTCGTCTCAGTTTTTTAGAGAAAAGACCATCGGCTGTGACAAATGATAACGACAAAATAAGTTTGGGCGATTGTTGCGCACGCACGTTCACAACTTCGGCGCAAAATTTCCCAAATGACGGAACAGCGGGAAGTAGAGATCTTCCTCCGCCGGAATTTGGACTTCGGTTCGCGAGCGATCCGCGCTGGGATTGAAAATGAAGTCGACGGGTGCATCGGAGACAATGGCCAAAGGGGTACTCTCACTCCCCTCTCCCATCATCATGACCGCCGCTCCCGCGAGTCCATCGGCTAAGTTCATCGTGGTCATCTTCAACTCTCGCCCGTAAAGATCGGGCTGACCGATCAAGCTCCGAACGGCCTGAAAGCCTGCGTGCGCAAGAGAAATTCCGGTGACTCCACGGCGAAGCGGAGTCGTGTGCGAATCGGTGAAAACAACCCCCAGCTCCTGAAGATTCCATTTTGCCCGGAGGGCCTCCCATAGAGCGAGGCAACTTTCAAAGGGATGAGGAGGAAACAGGACGTAGCCGCCGTCTTCGACGTTGCTCTCGTCGATGCCGGCAGAGGCGATAAATAAACCATGTTTAATCGTGAGATGACATCCGTAACCGATATCGCCGAGGTAATGGTCGGCTTCGCGTTTGACGAGCGCGTCTTTATCGATCATATCTCGGCTAACGAGGCATGCTTCGGAGAGACTCACGATTTTAGAGGTGACGGCGACAATTATTTTCTCCCGAACGAGGGCGTTAGGAACAGATTGAAAGATAAACTGGGCGAGATCGTCGTTTTTTTTGAAGATCGGTGTGCGAATGGCTTGAACGTTCACCTTCGAGTCTCCATGTAAGCTTGAAAGGCGCGCATCGTTTCGTTTGCGGCGTGAACCCGCAGGATGTCGACCCCGCGTTCTGCGAGCCTCAGCGAGACACCGAGGGTTTCGGGATCACGATCGGGCGCTTCGGCTCTCGTCCAGGTTTTCAAGAACCCTTTTCGCGAATGCCCAACGAGCAGGCGCACGGGAAGATCCATGAATTCGTCAATGCGCTTTAATAGCGAAATCGATTGCTGGGCCGTTTTGCCAAAGCCGATTCCGGGGTCAAAAATGATCCGTTCGAGAGCAATGCCTGATTGCTCGAGTTTTTCGAGTTGTTGGCGTGCCCACAATTTCACTTCGGCGACTGGATCAACTGAATCGGGTAAGGAGATTTTCGGATCCGCCGGAACACTCAGGCTATGCATGAGGACGTAATCGCAAGAATTTGATTTGAGGACATCGATCATCGCATCGTCGGCGAGACCGCTCACATCGTTGATCCAATTGACTCCCGCCTCCAGCGCACGTCGCGCGACTTCGGCGTGGCGGGTGTCAACGCTCACGAGAGGCCGAAATACGCGATTCTCGTAATGTGAACGAATTTTCTCGAGCGCTGGCTTAAGCCTCAGCCACTCCTCTTTCGCATCGAGCGGAGTCGCTCCGGGTCGCGTCGATTCCGCGCCGACGTCGAGTATCTGCGCGTCGTCCAGTTTCGAAAGTCGAACGGAGAAATCGAGGTCGCTCGCGAGTTCACCGCCATCCGAAAACGAGTCGGGAGTAAAATTTAAAATCGCCATCCATAGCGGCGAATGGCCCGGTACGAGTCGCGCCTTTTGAAAGAAGCGCGGCAGGAGGTCCTTGAGGGGATCAAGAACAAAGGATCTCTCAAGAAGTCCCGAATGCGGGACCTTGAGGTGATGCTCTCCCCGGGTCTCCGCGAGTGTTTGATCACCGAAGAGAAGGATGTCGAGATCAATCACGCGCGGAGCCCAACGCTCCGACTGAATTCGACCAAGTTTTGCCTCGATCATCTTCAGTTGTACGAGAAGATCCATCGCGCTTCCCCGCCAATCCATCTCAATAACGGCATTCAGAAACGGAATGCGCCAAGCTTCCGGTCCGCCCTCGGGGATGAGGGCGGGAGTCGTATAGATAGGCGACGCACGAATTTTCTCTTTGGAGAGAAGTTGAAGTTCTCTCCCTGCCGCCTCGAGGTTCCCACGTCGGTCCCCTTGATTTGATCCGAGACCAATCCACGTCTTCAAAGCAAAAAATCTCCGCAAGCATAATGAGATCCGCCGAGCAGTCCGTCGACGGGAGGACGAACCTTGTGCAGAGAAAGTCCGATCAAGATCCCGTCGCTTGCGAGATCTTGCAGTGCCTCGTACGATTCGACGGCGAGTCTTTCGATGAGTTTGAATTCATTTCTCGCGCAAAGGTCTTTTAGTTTCTCGCTCACCTTCGCGTAGCAAATCGTATCGCCGATTTCATCGGATCGAACTCCGGCGGGTTCATGAGGAAATCGGAACTCCACCGTATATCTCACCTCTTGCGGAATCTCTCTCTCATCCGCTAAGCAGCCGAGTCGAACTTGCACGCTGAGATCTTCGATGCGAAGCACGTGCACTTGACTCCTTCTCTTTGATTTGTCGTTGAGCAATTCTGACTCCTTGTGAAGCCGCCGAGTCTACTTGAGATGACGAAAGCGCGTACTTAAATTCCTTAATCAATGGGTTTAATGGAACTGAACACCGCATCCGTTACTGATTGCCCCGTTCAATTCGAATTCAACGTTTCAAGCTTATGTAGAGTTTATTTAAAGCCGTCATTTGCGATGTGAAACTGCAAGAAGGCGGTTGTAGGTTTCTCCTCTGAGGTGCGAAGGCCCCCGAAGAAATTCACGGGAAGTTTCGCGTCGCAAACCAACACATTCAGGAGGTCCACAGGATGACTCAACTCTCAAAAAGCTCGCTTCTTCTCGCCGCTCTCGTCTCGCTCTCGGTTGGCGCCGCACAAGCGCAATCCGGTAGCGGTTCAGGTGGCATGGGCTCAGGTTCGGGGACTGGTTCCGGTACTGGCTCAGGTTCCACGACGGGCTCAGGCTCGGGCACCGGCACTGATGCCGGCATGGGTTCGTCGTCGGGTTCGACGATGGGATCGGGCGCGGGCACGGGCTCGACGTCAGGTTCATCCACCGGTTCGACAACCGGCACGAGCGACACGATGGGTTCCGGCTCGGGAACCGGCGCTTCGGCAACGGGTGATCAAGCCACGGGAAGTGCCACGAGCGGCACAACGACTGATACGTCCCAAAGCGCAAACAAGAGCGGAAAAAAGAAAAACAAAAAAGGAAGCTCTTCGGGCAGCTCATCCGGTAGCACATCCGGCACAACGGGCGGTGCGAGCGGCACAGGTTCCTACAACACCGATTCACCTGCGGCGAGCGGCGGATCCAGCTCGGGAACAACCGGATCTGGTTCAGGCTCGATGGGCTCAGGCTCTGGTTCGACAGGTTCAGGTTCGTCAGGTTCAGGCTCCGGATCGACTGGCTCCGGCTCTGGCTCTGGAACTGGCGGCTCCGGCTCGGGCATGTAATCGTCCTCGAGCGCGACCGACGGAAGCGTCGGTCGCACTCAACTGCATTTCTTCAAATGTCTGAAACATCCGCGCCAAGAAATAAAATACGCGGAAGAGATACACTGAACCTGGCAAATCTTGATGGGGGTGCCAGATGCCAAATGTCAGAGGTGGTCAACAAGTCCCAAGACGTGGTTATCACACGAAAGGCGAGATCGAAAAAACTCAGCGACCCGCGTTTCCTCGTGATGACATCAAACAAGCCTACGCTGGCGAGGAAAACGAAGGACCTTTTTCGGACTCGAAATCGGACCATTCCCACAGCACGAACGTGAAAAGCCGGGTGACTGAAAAGAGTAAGAGTCGCACGCCAATACGGTAGACCCTCCCGAACTGGCCCCTTTGATTGTTGTTGAATCGTGTGCCCGTTATCGGTGGGTCACCGGACGGTGCGGCCGGACCTCCGGTTCGTTCTAAACGAAAGTGAGCGGGCAGAATTTGGCGCTTTACCCAACAACAATTAAAGGGGCCAGTTTAACCGGGACACGCGGAAGGTGCCTCGGGCATCAACTTCAACAATCGACGGGCTGCTTCGATGACGTCTTCGGGGTGTACGCCGACGGGCGAAGAGAGACCTCGGTGCAAAAAGGGATTCAACGGCGCAAGCCGCGTCGATGATCGCGCACTCGGTCGTGCTCTCGATGTCTCCGTTCCCTCTCCGACCAGCACAACGCTTGAAACTCCGACGGCGGCCGCCAGGACCGAAAGGTAGGATTCGTTTGCGATCATCAGGCGTGCGCCCTGCAGGATCGAAGCTTGCGTTTCGTACGGAATCCTTAACCTCGACACATCAAGGGAAGAAGCGCGAATCGTCAGGGCGAAGGCGCGGTTGATCTGCTCATCCCCCTCAGCTCCTGTGATAATGATCTTAAAGCCCATCCAGGCGAGGGCGTTTGCAACCATCGCGAAGAATGGGAGTGGCCAGCACTCGTTGTGGCAGTCCGCGGAGGGATGAAAACAAATGTATTCATTTCGCTTGATGTTGCGACTCTCGAGGAGAGCATTCGCGGCGAGGTGATCCGAATCTACCAACGGAAAATAGAGATCGCGGGAAATAGCAGACTCGCCGGTTAGAACTCCGACCAACTCGAGCGACTTCGCGACTTCATTTTCAAACGTGTTGAGAGCCGGTCCGCGGGTGATGATCTGCTTCACGCCAAGCACTTCCATAAGGGCTTGTGCGATCGTGTCTACGCCATCTGACATTTGCAAAATGGCATCGAAAGATTTGTCTTGGCAGACTTCAATAAACGGCGCGATTTTTCTGATCTCGATCGCGTCCTCATGGATACCGGGAAAGCCGGGAAATTCGATGAACTCGTCCACCCACTGCGGTATGCGCGAATAGAAGCTCCTTGCGGTTTCGAGGCCGATCACCGAGATGCTCGCGTGAGGGAATGCGTCTCTAAGACTCGCGAGCGCGGGCGTGCAGAGGACCGCGTCCCCTTGAGGACGCGGTCGAAAGAGCGCTATTCTCGATGGACGGAAGATCACGCGTGAGCGCCTTTTTACATGGATGGTGAGGAACTCGGGCTCGGCGACGCAGATGCAGGTGAGCGAGAGTCTTGTTGAACTCCGCTTGATGTGTCTCCCGAGGTGTTGATCGAAGTGTCACCTTGGCTCGCGTTCGTCGAACCGCTGGTGGAACCACTCGTGCCGTCGGTCCCTGAACTTGTCTCGCTCGTCGAAGTTCCGCCACTCGTTGAGGCGTCAGTTGCACCGACCCCGGATGCCGAACCCGGGCGCGAAGACGCGTCGTCGCGAGTGTTTGATTCGCAACCCGTTACACCCAAGGCGAGAACGAGCGCTCCCATAATACCGGTCGTTTTCATCATTTTCATTTTTGACCTCCACAAGTCAGTTGAGTGTCACGGTACGCAATCGTCAGTTTGCGTTCTTGAGCGCCGTCAGAAGAAAACATCTCGATTGGTAGGCACCTCGCGCCTGAGTTGTGAAGCAAACTGGTCAGTCGGGAATCCAGCTCGCAGATGGGTCTTTAACTCCCGCCTAACACAAATAGAACAGTGACTTTTGAAGACAAGCTCGGCAGGATTTGGGGCATGAAAAACTTCGTCGCGATTTTCGTTTTGGCCGCAGGCTTTTTGATTGGGTTCTTTCACCTGAAGTCGTTGGCTCAAGCGATGCCACTCAAAACTTTTCTCGAAAAGCCCAAGCTCGTTGTCGTCATCGTCATTGACCAATTTCGCGCGGATTACCTGACACGTTTCGAGAAGCGATTTGTTCCTTCAACCTCAAAGACTCCCGGCGGGTTCCGGTTTCTCATGCAGAACGGCGCTTACTATCCGTTCGCTGAATACGAAGTCGTGCAAAACCTCACGTGCGCAGGCCACGCAACCATACTCACGGGCGCGCAGCCGAACACGACGGGCATACCAGGCAACGTCATCTGGGACGCGAAGCTCGGCCGACTCGTTCCATGTACGCAGGACGAAAAATCGACGATGGTTGGCTTTGAGCCGAAGAAAAAAGATGAAGGTGCATCACCCGCGCGGCTTCACACGAGTACATTTGGTGACGAGCTGAAACTCGCCGGCTACTCTACCCGCGTAGTCACGATCGCGCTGAAGGAGCGAGCCGCCATCATGCTTGGAGGTCGAACGGCCGATCTCGCTCTCTGGTTTGAAGACGATGTCCCGGCTTGGGTGTCGAGCCGCTACTACTTACCGTCCGGTGAACTTCCCGCATGGGTGAAGGCGCTCAACAAAAAAGTCGCCGATCGACCGAATGGAGAGTACGTCTGGACATCGAGTCTTGCGCCGACCGGTCTTTCGCAGCCGGCGAACGCTCAGGCCAACGAGAGAACCTTCGTTCGTAAGTTCAGCTACAAAGACAAAGAACTCATCAGCAGCCCATACGGCGCCGAGATCTCGGTCGATGCGGCACTTGAAGCCGTCACGGCGATGAAGCTCGGTCACGGATCTCATCCCGACGTTCTCGGTATTAGTCTCTCATCACACGATCTCTTCGGCCATGTCTGGGGACCGAACAGTCGGGAGATGGAAGAGATGACCGTCGCCGAGGACCGAATTTTACAAGAGCTCTTTAAAGGCCTCGAAAAGCGTGTTCCTGGTGGACTCAAGAACGTTCTGATTGCTTTCACCGCCGACCACGGAATGGCCCCGGTTGCTCCTTTTACGAGAAAATTAAAATTTGACGCCGTTGAAATCGACGAAAAGCGGATTCTCCTCGATGCCAATGATCGGCTCGCGAAAAAATTTGGGAAACCCTCAAGCGGTCAGTGGATTTCCGATTTGTACTTCCTGAACTTCTTCGTTAATCCGGTAGCACTCGCCGAGAAAAAATTGGCTTCGAGCGAGATCGAGGCTGAGCTCAAGACGATTCTCATCGAGCAGCCGGGAATCGCGCACGTATTTACCCAAACGGATTATCGTAACGGAACACTCCCACCCGGCATGCACAGAAAACAAATCTTAAATGCTTACGTTCCCGGAGTGAGCGGAGACGTCATGGCGATCCCCGAGCCGTTCTCCTACCGCGGGACCTCGCCGACTCACCACACCGGTTACGGTTACGATCGAACGGTGCCGATCATTTTGGTCGGATCAAAAATCAAAGCCGGCGTTTATCCCGAAGCCGCCCGCGTGATCGATCTCGCGCCGACATTAAGCTTCCTTACCGGAATCATGGCACCGGCCACGAGTGAAGGACGCGTCTTGAGCGAAGCGATCCGCCGTTAACGGGCGGCCGTTTTCTGCGCTTCACCGCGAAGCTTTTTGATAACCTCGTCAGAGGGTTGTTCGAGGGCCCGCGCCACGAGCTCAAGGGTATCATTGTGACGGGTGAGATTCATTTTCGCCCGATGCGCATGTTGAGGCAGGGAAGATGCGAAGACCGCGATCAAACGCTTTCCGATCGGATTCCGGAATCCATCGAGCCACGATTCTCCAGAAGATAAATTTTGAAGGTTTATGCACTTCGTGTTCTTAGGGTCTTCGACGCACTCTGGGCTCAGAGCCAACGCGTGAATCCTGAACATTTGATTGAGGGTGCGGTTCGCCTGAAAACCGGCCATCAACGTTCGCCCGAGGATCACCTTTCCGACGGTGGAGTCGGTTGCGGCCTCTGATTCTCCTCCTAGGTTCATCCATTCCGTGAGCACCTTCGCGGGACGGTGTCGAACCATTTCGCAGACATCGGCTGAGTACTGAAGCTCAATCGCCAGCGATGGCTCAATGATCTCCCGGATCATCTCGGCTCCCACACCGACTTTCAAGGCGGGGATCTGCGAGACGAGCGACTTCGATGAGAGGGCCGCTCCCGGCTCGAGGTCCGCGAGGACCCAGTTTCGAGCGAACAGAGACAGGGATTCCAAATTAGAAATTGCGATCATCTTGATCATGACTGTTGTCGGAACCTTGAGGACCTTCTTCCAAAACTTCGCCCGATCCGCTAACTGGGCGGCGACTGCCGCAGGACTTTTTTCGATCTGAAGACTCAAATCCATGAGATCAAAGCGCGCCATGATCAAAAGGCGCGAGGAAAGGAGTTCGGGTGCGAGCATGCTGGGCTTAATGATCTCCGCTAGGCCGTCCTCTTTCAGTAGCTCTCGGTAGAGGCTCAGTTCGGTCTTCACGGCTTCGATTTCGCGAAGAGCTTCCTCACGGTCGTTTGACGCACAGAGCGACCGGCCGTCGTCACACGCTCGTGGAGAAGGAATCGTCGCGCGATCGTACTTTTTCCTGAGCTGAACCAGTGCATCCCACCGCTTCGGATTCTCGTTCGCGTTTGCATTCCTCACGTCACCGACGATGGCATCGCCGGCCGGCTTTCCGGTCTTCTCTCGCCATTCGAGGGATGCCGCGAGCGCCAGGGCTTTCTGCAGACTCGGAGATTCCGCCGCGCGAAGGTCGAGCCAAGTCTTGGCCTGGGGATTCAGGGTCTCATCGCCGGTGTTGAGGATCGCGAAGATCGAAATCAAGAAGAAGACGGCGAAGAGCGCGCCGAAGAGACCAATACGGAGCACCTTGGGAGTGATCATGCCTTCGAGGTCCTTTCTCATTGCTTTGGACAGCCAGGCTAGCACGAAATCCAGTTCGGTCGCCAACTTCAAGGCCAAGGTCCAGGTTTGTTGGGTTCACTTGTAGGGTGCGATTCTCCTTGAGAACCTGATTCAATGGAACCCGCTCAGGAACTACGGCGGATCGAGCGTCCCGCGCACGGCCTCCCCGCGGGGCCGTTCACGCCCGAAATCCCCGAAACAAAAACCGATTACTACGGCCTTCTTCAGACGGTCACGACCGCGTTTGTAAAAGGCGCGCCCCTCCTCCCTTTGAAGGTGGAAACGCGCTGTCGTTACGACCAGACAAAGACGTATGACTACGGATTCAGGCGCGGGCGCAATGGCGCGCCACTTGTTTTTCTCATCCCCGGTTTCGGATGTCCTTACCATCACGAGATGGTTTGTTATTTAAGCGAAGTTCTCCATGAGCGCGGCTTCCACGTAGCTTCGCTTCACTCGCCGTCGCACCCTGATTTTCTCGTGCACTCGCACCACAGTGGAATTGGAGGC
>SXSP01000352.1 GCA_005792225.1 Bdellovibrionales bacterium
AAGAAAAAAGAAGGTGCCAACTTAAAGCCCGGCGTTCGCGGTAAGGCTGACACGCCCGAAAAGATGAAACGCAAAGGATCGTTCTTGCGCCGTCATTTTGCAAATCCCAGAGGCCCGCTCGTCGACGACAACGGAAAACCCACCCGCCTGGCACTCTCGGCACATGCTTGGGGCGAGCCCGTGCCGAAAACGAAGGCCGCGGCGAAAAAACTTGCGGACAAAGGCACGCGGTTACTCGAGCGCTATCACAAACAAATCGAAAAGAAGAAAACCAAGGGTTCAAAACCCAAACGCACGCTTCATTGATCTTCGACCCGGAAGTTTGCTAGCGTCCAGGCCGGGGAGGACTTGAAATGTCCACGGCTTGGATCACGCTCATCATCGCTGGAATTCTTGAAATCTGCTGGTCGATCGGCCTCAAGTACACACAAGGTTTTACCAAGCTTTGGCCGAGCGTCCTCACGATCGTCGCCATTATCGTGAGCATGTATCTGCTCTCCAAAGCGGCCGAACAAATTCCGATCGGAACGGCCTATGCGGTTTGGGTCGGCATCGGTGCGTTCGGCGCCGCCCTCCTCGGCATTTTCCTTTTCGGTGAATCCGCAAATCTCCCGCGACTCGCTTTTCTCGCCCTGCTGTTGATCTCGATCACCGGTCTCAAACTGACGGCGCAGTGATTGAGCGGCATGAATAGAGTTGCAGTTCAAAATTCTTCTACCCTTTCCTCCTCCTTCAACGGTTTAATCAGTTTTGATTTGAGGGGGAGTGAAACAGATGAGCGAGGCAAAACCGCATCTTGAGCGAAACATCGGTCTCTTGGCGCTGACACTTTACGGCGTCGGCGATATTCTCGGCTCGGGGATCTACGGCCTCGTCGGCAAGGCCGCGGGCGAAATGGGTTCCGCCGTCTGGATGGCCTTTCTCGTGAGCACCGTGGCCGCTGGCCTCACAGGTCTCTCTTACGCGAGTCTCGGGTCACGGTATCCGCGAGCCGGTGGGGCCGCTTACATGACTTACCGGGCATTTAATAGCGGTTTCTTGTCGTACATCGTTGGCCTCGCGGCACTCGCTTCCGGACTCACCTCGATGGCAGCCGCGGCGCGAGTTTTCTCGGGCTACTTTACCGGGCTCGGCGTCCACCTCCCCGTCCTTGTGGTAGCGATTTTGTTTACGGTCGCGGTCGCACTCGTGGTCTTTCGGGGCATTCGCGAATCGCTCTTTGCAAACGGGATCTTTACGCTCATTGAAGTAAGTGGACTTCTCATCGTTCTTGCGGTTGGCGCGCGCTTCTTGGGGTCGGTGGATTATCTTGACGCGACCACCGTGGCCAATCCGACCGGTGAGATCGGACTTCCACTTGTTCTCACGGGAGCGGTTCTCACTTTCTACTCGTTCGTAGGTTTTGAAGATATGCTGAACGTCGCCGAGGAAGTGAAAGAGCCTCGGAAGACGCTGCCCCGCGGGCTGATCCTTTCCGTTCTGATTTCATCTTTCATCTACGTGAGCATCAGCGTCGTCGCCGTCTCGGTCATTCCCGCTCCGGAACTCGCCGTCTCGAAACAACCGCTCGTCGACGTCGTCGCGAAAGCGGCTCCCTGGTTCCCGACGCCCCTCTTTAGCGTGATCGCGATGTTCGCCGTCTCGAACACGGCCCTCCTTAATTTTGTCATGGGGTCACGTCTCCTCTACGGTATGTCTCGTCACGGACTCATTCCGAAGGCTCTCAACAAGATTCACCCAACTCGACACACCCCGCACGTGGCGATCGTCGTCGTTTGGGTTCTCTTCGTCATTCTCGTTTTGAGTGGCGATATCTCCTCCCTCGGGCGAGCGACGAGCGTTCTTCTTCTCAGCTGTTTCGTCATCGTCAACTTGTCGCTGGTCGTTCTGCAGAGAAAAGAGAAAGTCTCCGGTACGTTCGAGGTACCGGTCTTCGTTCCGATTTTGGGAGCCATCATTTGCGGCGCGCTCCTCACCAAGGCACAGTCGGCGGAGCTGATCATGGCGGGAAGTATACTCGCGGTCATCTTAGCGCTGTACGCCATCATGCGCCCCAAGGCGACGGCGATCGAATCGATGGACGAGATGGAAAACGAAATTCCTTAGGAGTTGTCTCGAACGAACAGCTTAGGGATACTTATGCGGCCCACGCAAAGCAAAATGAGGTCGCAAAGTATGTTCAACTTCGTGTCGTTCGTCGCTGGCCTAAGTTTTCTCGCTCCTTCGCTCGCTCTCGCACAGAATACGGTCATTACAAGTTTTAATCCCACCGGCTCCGTCAAGCAGGTGCAGCAAGTCACCGCGCGCTTTTCTAACGACGTCGTGCCGATGGGAGACCCTCGCGCAAAATCAGATCCTTTTTCAATCGAGTGCGGTGACGCCAAGAATGTCGAAGGAGGATCGGCTCAGGAAACCAAAAAAGAAACCAAAGTGGATGTTCCGAAGTATTCCACTCGTTGGGCCGATAGTCGCAATTGGTCGCTTGATTTCGAGAAGCCGCTCAAAGCCGGCATTCGTTGCACC
>SXSP01000353.1 GCA_005792225.1 Bdellovibrionales bacterium
ATTTCGTCGCCGTCGAGCTCACCCAAAAGACCCTCGGGGAGATCGAGGTAAATGGTTTTCTCGTCGTAAGCGATCCGCTCAACGTACGCTTCGACGAAAGGAACTTCGAACTCACCCCAATTGGTCTTGATGACCAAAAGGTCCTGGATGCCGTTCGAGGAGAAGCCATCGATCGTACCGACTTCGCCCTTGGCTTTCGTGACAACTTTGAAGTTTTGGATTTCCCGCAAGTAAATCGAGTCACCGACGCTCGAGACGAGAAAATGCTCGGGTATCTCGAGCAGCCAGCCTTTTAAAGCTTCGGCGCCGTTTCGATCCGCGAGGTCTTGAGTCTTCGCGATCAAACCATTCTTATGGAGTCTCGCGGACTTGAGTTCCAATTCACGCGCCTGCTCGGGACTGGCATTTTCAGATGGGATGAGTCGCAACGTCTTGAGTTGGCCGAGCCACGCGGCTTCGCCGGCGAAGAGCACGATGAAGAGCTCGCCCTTGATACCGTGGGCGTCTTTCACTTTTCCGACTTGTACGAATTCCGACATTTTTCCGCTTTCCCCATCAAACAGAAAAAGGTGCCGGACTCCGGCACCTTTTTTGAGCGATTGGATCTCTGAGACGCTTTCTTACTCGACGATTTCGAGAACAGAGCGCTTTTGCAGCTTCGTGCTCGCGGCGTTCAAGATCGTGCGCATCGAACGCGCGGTGCGACCCTGTTTGCCGATCACTTTGCCGAGATCTTCTTTCGCGACTTTCAGCTCAACAACCGTTGTTTGCTCACCGACAACCTCGGTAACAACCACGTCGTCGGGATTGTCCACGAGGGATTTCGCCATGAACTCAACAAGATCCTTCAGGCTGGAATGGTCGTAGCTCATTTGCCTACCTCACTTGGCTGACGTTTAAGTATTTGAGCTTCTTCTCAGGCCTTGGGAGCCGCAGTCGCCGAACGGATGAGCGAACGAACGCGCTCCGTGGGTTGAGCGCCTTGCTTGATCCACGCGTTGGCGCGCTCAAGATCGATGACGAGTTTTTTCTCTTCACCGCGGGGGTTGGGGTTGTAGTGGCCGATGACTTCGAGGAACTTGCCTCCGAGCCAAGAGCGCGAATCCGCAACCGTGATACGATATTTGGGACGTTTTTTGGAACCACCGCGATTCAGACGAATCACTACCACAGGAATCTCCTTGCTTCATTCAGGCATCATGGGTCCTCTCTGCCGACCTCGTCCCGAACGCATAAAATAAAATGACGTTATCAAAATCCCGAAAAAGACCCGGGCGGCCGGAAAATGCCGGCACGTGAGAGGGGTCCTTCAAAGGCAATTGTGATGGTGTAACCGGCCGGCACGGACCTTGGCAAGCGTAAAAACGACTCGGGAAAGAATGCTCCTGCCCCGTAGCCGACCGAAATCTCACGGGATTTAACTCCCAAGGCACCGTAGAACTCGGCTCCCGAAAAAAGGCAAAACCTGACTGGATCAGCGGAACGGGAACTTCATTCCGGGGAATCCGCCGCCGAAGCCGCCCTTCCCGCCCAGGCCCATCTTCATGAGCTGGGACATCATCTTCTGGCTCTGCTCAAACTGCTTAATGAACTTATTGACCTCGGAGACTTGCGTTCCGGACCCGTTCGCGATGCGCAGTCGGCGCGAGCCATTCAAGATCTTATGGTCGTGACGCTCGGACTTCGTCATCGACTGAATAATGGCTTCGATTTTTTTGAGTTCTTTGTCTGGCGGTGCCATGTCTTTCATCTGCTTCATGACCTGGCCCATACCCGGGAGCATGCCGAGCAGGCTCTCCATGCCGCCCATCTTTTTCATCATCTGAAGCTGCTTGAGAAAATCTTCGACGGTAAATTGGTTTTTCGCGATCTTTTTTGCCGAGTCGCGGGCGCTCTTCTCGTCGATAACCTCCTGGGCTTTTTCGACGAGCGAGAGGACATCCCCCATGTCGAGGATCCGCGACGCAAGACGGTCAGGATGGAAGACTTCGAGGGCATCGGACTTCTCACCCACGCCGAGGAACTTGATCGGAACGCCGGTCGCCTGACGAATACTAAGTGCCGCACCACCGCGTGCATCCCCGTCGACCTTGGTGAGAACGAGGCCGGTGAGCCCGAGCCGTTGATGGAAGCCTTCGGCGACGTTGACCGACTGCTGACCGAGCATGGCGTCGGCAACGAGGAGAACTTCCTTTGGCTCCCAGATCTGCTTGAGTCGACCGAGTTCTTGCATGAGATCTTCGTCGATTTGCAAGCGACCCGCGGTATCGACGATGACAACGTCGATCATATTGTCTTCGGCCCACTTCTTCGCCTGTTCAAGAATCTCTTCGGGCTTTTGGGTCGGCTGGGAGTCGAAGACCAAGATATCGTTTTGTTTACCAAGCGTCTTTAACTGGTCGATCGCGGCGGGACGGTAGACGTCAGCCGGGATGAGACCGGGGCGCTTCGCGTATTTCGCCCGTATGTATTTAGCGAGTTTTCCCGCGGTCGTCGTTTTACCTGTTCCCTGGAGGCCTACGAGAAAGATCACTCCCGGGCGGCCGCGCACAACGAGTTCAACCGTTTCGTCACCGAGGACGTGCACGAGTTCGTCGTGAACGACTTTGACGAACTGCTGCCCGGGCGTGATGGAACCCATGACTTCTTGCCCGAGCGCCTTTTCCTTTACGCGGTCGACGAAGGTTTTTACGACCTTAAAGTTGACGTCGGCCTCTAGGAGGCTCATGCGGATGTCTTTGATCGCCTCTTGAATATTTTCTTCGCTGATGCGGCTCTGTCCGCGCAGTTTTGTGATGCTGCCTAAGAGACGATCCGAAAGTGAGTCGAAAATAGCCATTTCACAGTCTCCTCGAGAGAAAAACCCGACCACGGATTATGTTGCATCCACGCCACGCGGTCAATCACCAGCGGGTATAGCTTCCCGTTTTCAAGGTTCTCAAACCCAGGAGATGAAAGAAGATGAGCGATGCGACCGAAACAAGCGTCGCCGTCATCATATCGACGTCGGAAACGCCGAGGAGCCCGTAGCGGACGCCATTGATGAAATAAAGAACGGGATTGAAATGCGCGACCGGCTGCCAGAACGGATGGAGACCATTCATTGAGAAGAAAACTCCACCGAGATAAATCAATGGCAAAAGAACAAAGGATCCCACGGCACTCATCTGCTCGAACGTTCGCGCCCAGAACGCCACGGCGATGCCAAGTTTAGCAAATGCAAGACCACCGACGGTGAGAAAGAAAAGAAGAGCCAGCGGATGCGCCACGGGTGGGAGATGTCCCTCGGCGACGAGCATGAAAGCCGCGCCCACCAAGTAAGTCACGAGCCCCACGAGAAGGCCGCGCGTGAGTCCCCCGATCGCCATTGCCCAGATGATCATCTGAGGCGTCAGCGGGACGACCTTGAGATCCTCGAGATCGCCGGAGAATTTTCCCGAGACGATCGAGCTTGAGGAGTTCTGAAATGCATTGTTCAAAACGCCCATCATAACGAGGCCGGGAATGAGGAACGCGAGGTAACTTGTTCCGCCCTCGAGCTGAATACTGGAGCCGAGACTGACACCGAAGATCAAGAGATAGAGGGCTGAGTTAATGAGCGGAGTGAAGACCGATTGAAAAATGACTTTGAGAAAGCGCTTCATTTCGCGCTCGTACAGAGTCACGAAAGAGTTCCACGGATGAAGTTTAATTTGCTCTCTCATTGCGCCGCCCTTTCTCCGAGAACGCGCTTCAGAGCGTCTTCAAGGCTTCCCTCGTGAATGGAGAGATCCGCGATCGACCGCAGATCGATGCCGAGTCCATCGAGGAGATCTCCCGCGCCTGCGTTCGACGGCACTTCAAAGATGAGGTCATTGCCATTTCGTTTGAGGAAATTGGGGTGCTTAGGATCTTCGGCGAGCGGCGCTTTTAGGGTGATCACGATTTCTCGCTTCGTGAGTTCCTTAATCAGATTTTTCGTCGGCCCCAGGTGACGCAGCTTTCCCTTTTGCAAGATGCCGATACGGTCGCAGAGTTGCTCGGCTTCCTGGATGTAGTGGGTTGTCAGAAGAATCGACATGCCGTCGCGCTTAAGTTCTTCAACGAAGCGCCAGAGAGACTCGCGAAGTTCGATATCAACGCCC
>SXSP01000354.1 GCA_005792225.1 Bdellovibrionales bacterium
TGCGGGCCTTGTTTAAGGACATGCCCGAAGCTTGCGACAACACGCTCAAAGTCACGGATCGTTGCGATGTTAAATTCAAGCTTAAAGATGAGAGCGGACGCGCGATCTATCACTTGCCGACGTTCCGCACGCCCGACGGCGTAAACGTTCAAGACTTCATGCGCGAGACCGCGCTGAAAGGGCGTGAGGAGCGGTACGCGGAAGCGGCCGCGCGCGGCGAGGCCGTTCCTGAAGAAAAAAAGCCCGATTACTTAAAGCGTCTCGATTACGAGCTCGGCATCATCGAGCGAATGGGTTTTACGAGTTACTTCTTGATCGTCCAAGACTTTATCAACTGGGCGAAGAACCACCGCATCCCCGTCGGCCCCGGCCGCGGATCGGGGGCCGGTTCGCTCGTCGCGTTCTGCTTGCGAATTACCGATCTTGATCCCGTACCTTACAATCTTCTCTTCGAGCGTTTCTTGAATCCCGAACGGATTTCGATGCCCGACTTCGATATCGACTTCTGCCAAGACCGTCGGCAGGAGGTGATCAGGTACGTCACCGAGAAATACGGACAGGAAAACGTCTCGCAGATCATCACATACGGAAAACTTCAGGCCCGAGCCGCGATCAAGGACGTCGGCCGCGTCCTCGGTATGACTTACGCCGAAGTCGACGTGATCTCGAAGTTGATGCCCGATAAGCTCGGCATCACGCTTCAAGAGGCGATCGACATGGAGCCTCGGATCAAAGAGCAGATGGATCAGAACCCTCAGATCAATACGCTGATGGATCTGGCCAGAAATGTCGAGGGCCTCGTACGAAACGCCGGCATTCACGCAGCCGGCGTCGTCATCGCGAGCCAGCCGCTCGTGAAACTCGCGCCCCTCTACAAGGGTGCTGATGATGAACAAGTCGTTCAGTACGACATGAAGTGGGCCGAAAAAATCGGTCTCATCAAGTTCGACTTCTTGGGTTTGAAAACCCTGACGCACATTCAGAATGCGCTCGATCTCATCGAGAGTAACCGCGGAAAAAAAATCCAGCCGAGCGAGATTCCCTTTAAGGACGAGGGTATCTACACGTTGATGTCGGACGGTGATACCGCGGGAGTGTTCCAGTTCGAAGGTGACGGTATCACCGATGCCGTCAGAAAGATCGGACCGAAGACGTTCGAGGATATTACGGCGATCAACGCCCTCTACCGTCCGGGCCCGATGGAGATGATCCCGACCTACACCAAGCGGATGCATGGTGATGAGAAAGTCACGTATCTCTTCCCCGAACTTGAGCCGATTCTTAAAGAGACTTACGGAATCATCGTCTACCAAGAGCAGGTCATGCAGATTGCGCAGGCGATCGCAGGCTACTCTCTCGGTGAAGCCGATATGCTCCGCCGCGCGATGGGTAAGAAGATCGCCGAGGAGATGGAGAAGCAAAAAGCGCGCTTCATGCAAGGTGCGCTCGAAAAGGGCTTCAACGAGAAGAAGGCGGGCGAGCTCTTCGAGCTCATGAAGGAATTCGCGAATTACGGCTTTAACAAGTCGCACGCGGCCGCCTACTGCGTCGTCTCGGCGCAAACGGCTTGGTTGAAGAATTACTATCCCGTTGAATTCTTCGCGGCGTTGTTGTCGACGGAAATGTCGAACACGGACAACGTCGTCAAATACGTACGCGATGCACAGAGCCGCGGGATCAAAGTTGAGCCCCCGCACGTCAATCATTCGGAATGGACGTTCACGGTTAAGGGCGACACGATCTTCTTTGCCCTCGGGGCGATCAAGGGTGTCGGCCAAGGTGCCGTCGAAGCCATTGTCGAAGCGAGAAAGAGTCTTCCGGGCGAGCGCTTTGAAAGCCTCGATCAATTCTTCTCGACGGTGGATTTCAAGCGCGTCAACAAGAAGGTCATCGAATGCTTGATCAAGGCCGGTGCCTTCGACAGCATGGGTGCGCACCAAGCTCAGCTCATGCAAGGTTATGAGAAGTACTTAGACCGCGCCGAAAAAGCGCGCAAGGATCGTGAAATCGGGCAGGGGAATCTCTTCGCTATGCTCATGGAGAGCGGCGGCGGAGATTCTGAAGTGGAGTCGGTGAAACTTGAATCGTGTGATCCTTGGCCACGAGCCGCAAAACTTCAGTACGAAAAAGAAGTGCTCGGATTTTATTTGAGTGACCATCCGATGGCGGGGCTCTCGAGCCTCGTGAAAGTTTGGACGAACTGCACGATCGATAAGCTCCTCGATCAGGAGCCCGACAAGCGGGTGGTCGTCGCGGGCCTCGTCACGAGTCTTCGGGAAATCATCTCGAAAAAGGGCTCGCGAATGGCCTTCGGGCAATTGGAAGATCTCTCGGGTTCCGTTGAGCTCGTGATTTTCCCCGAGGCATTCGCCAAAAACGAGATGGCTTTAAAAACCGATCAACCCGTTTTGATCGGCGGCAACTTGAAACATGAAAACGACTCGGCGAAGATCATGGTTGATCGGGTCGGGCTTCTTGAAGAAGTCTTGAAGAAATCGAAGAGCATGACGTTTAGGATAGAGCCTTCGATGCAGACGCATCTGAAGGCTCTGGGGACCCTTCTCCAGAAATATCCGGGAAAGACCGGCGTCGATCTCGAAATTGAGATTCCGGATCTTGAGAAGACGGTGACTTTGAACGTTCTAGATCCGCAGGGAATCGATCCTTCGAGTGCGTTCTTCGAAGGTCTTCACGGACTCTTCGGGCGAACGGACTTCGTCGAGATCCGCAGTTAATCAGAAGAGTCAATCACGGAGGAGAAAACATCATGATCCGCTCTCGCGTTTCGAGAACCACTCTTTGTATCGCGTGCTTGCTCGCGACCCTGGCCTCTGTCATGACGCTCTCGATTCTGTTCGCCGCGCCTCAGGCCCAAGCGCAAGGCATGAACGAGGATCTTGTCACGATCCGGAAAAATGGAACATCAAAAGCAAAGAGCAGCAGCGAGGCCGCGCGAGAAATCCAGGCCGCGATGACGGCCGAAGCCGCCCGCGAGCAGGCGATCGATATGATCGGCGAGAAGCGCTATCAAAAAAACCGCTCGGCCGTTGAAAACCGCATCGTGAAACAATCTTCGAAGTTTGTTCCCTTCGTCAATCCCGGCACTCCCGTTCAGGTCGCCGACGGCAGTTGGAAGATGGACGTCGAGCTCAAGATCTCACCGACATCGCTTCGCCGACTGGTTCTCGATGCGGGCCTTCTCAGCGACTCCGACGGTCCTGCGAGTATTCTTCCGATCGTCGCGTTTACGGATCGGTCCAAGGGTGTTTCGGTTCGTTGGTGGCAGGGGGAGCCCAAGGATGACGCTCACAAAATGTTGAGCGGGATCTCCCGTATTTTCTACGACAAGGCTCAAGCCTCTTTTTCGAAAGAGGGATTTCACATCATCAAACCGCAGGGATCGCAGATTTCGCCTCTTCCGGAAGCGTACCGTGCCGAGCAGCCTTCCGCGGCGGATCTCGGATTCATCGCCGATTACTTCAAATCGCAAATGGTTTTAAAAGGTGAGGTTCGCCTGAAAGAATCTCGCAACACGCCCGGCGCCACGTTCTGCGCGCTCAAACTTCAAGTCATTCAGCCGTCGAGTGGTCGTTCGATTGCGGAAGTCTCACGCCAATTCGTCACCGACGTCGGGCCAACCGAAACTGTCGTGAGAAACAAGCTTTCGGCCGAGTTTCCGGAAGTCGCCAAAGACCTCGCGGCGCAGGTTCTCGAGGCCTGGCAGAGAGGCACGCTCAACACGAGCCTAATGAGGCTCACGGTTCGGGGGCGTCTCGGTCCCAAGCAGGTTTCGGAGATCAAAGCGGGCCTTGCGCAAAACGTGCATGAGTTCAAGGCGGTCAAAGAGCGATTCTTCGATACGGGCCAAATTGTTTTCGAAGTGGATTACACGGGCCAAGTTCCCCAATTGACCGATCGGTTGCGTTCACTCAAGCTCGCGGGCTACGAGACCAAGGTCGCGGATAGTTCGGCCCAGAACCTGACCTTAGATGTGAAGCCCCGCTGAGGGGTCTCGCTAAACTAGCCGGCAATAGCGCGTCTTTGTTACTCTCAACGTATATGCGCGCTACAAACTCTTCGATCGTTATCGCCATCTCCATGCTCGCGCTGACTTCGCTCAGCGCGTGCTCCATCATCAGTCCACGCTCGGGATCATCAAAGCCCGAGATTCGCGACGTGCCCTTTCAGGCTCGAGATCGCTCCGAGCTGACGCCTCGAAAACGCGTGATGGTTCTTCCGTTCATCGATAACGGAACTCAGCGGACCGATAAGGCGAAGACCGCCGCGCGCGACGCCTTCATCCGCGCGCTGAGAAAGACCGATGATTTCGTCATCGTCGCGAACACGGACTTCCCGAAAGACATCGCAACCTATTTGAAAAATGGCGAGTACGATCTTGAGTCGATGGCTAAGATCGGAAGCGGCATGGGTCTCAACGCCATCCTCGAAGGTCGCATCATCGAAGTCCGCGCGAAACGCATCGGCGATGCAGTCGGCCTCGTTCGTCAAGTGCGAGCCAAGATCGATGCGACCGTGCAGCTCAGAATGGTGAGCACGTCAAACAACCACATCGTGATGAATGAGACCCGTCAAGCGTCGGTCGAAGATGGAACCACCCGAATTGCCGAGCGCGCCTTCAGCGATCGGTTTCTCGAGGAAGATCCCTACTTGATCGAACAGGTCATCACGGAAGCGTTTAAGACGACGATCCCGAAAATCGTTCAGAACGTCGACAAACTCACATGGCAGGGGCGAGTCGCGTTGGTGAAGGGCGAGCGGATTTACCTGAACGCGGGCCGCCTCTCCGGGCTTCAGATCGGCGATATCCTCAAGGTCACTGAGGAGGGAGAAGACGTTTACGATCCCGATAGCGGCGCCCTTGTCGGGCGCGTACCGGGACGCTTGAAGGGGACGGTCGAAGTCGTTTCCTACTTCGGAAAAGACGGAGCCGTCAGCATTGTGCATTCGGGCTCAGGCTTTCGGGAGAATGATCACGTCGAACTCTACTAAGTCGGCTTTATTCCTTGTTTCTCTTTGACTTCACTTTCGCGAGATCTGTTGAGCAATCATCGGCGGGCGCCACTTCACAGGCGCCGATCTTATCTCCGTGTTGAGCGACGTGAGCGGCAACCGCCGGTGCACCGACACAAATCGTGTGCGCGGCCGCCGGATTTCCGGGCGGAATGTGGCAGATCACAACGCAGCTATCTTCCGCATCACCCGCGACGGAATCCGAGTCTTCTTCAGCATCTTTGTCGCAGGCACCTTTAAATGCCGCCTTCTTCACTTTAGGAAGACTTTGCGGGCTGACCTTGGCGACAGCTTCGCAGACTCCCGGTGTGGGTGTCGAGCCCGGCTCCGGTTGCGGGATGCCGTCGCTGCCATCGGGCACTTCGGAATCCAGGGCGATATCCGCCTTTTGGTAGGCCGGGGAGCTTCCCGAGAATGAAGCCGGCGCGCAATTCGCGAGGAAAGCGAGTGCGGCGACTGCAAGTGCCATTTGAATAAGGCGATTATTGTTTTTCATCTACGTCTCCCCCAGGTCTTCCTGAACTGTTCAAACTCTCTCGATTGCAAACTCGTGCGCTGGCTAAATCGCAATTAACTGTCAAGGAGACGATGCGCGCGCCGAAAGCTTAAACAACTGTCAAAGGTTCAGGCGCGAAAAGGGGCGCCGGGTTTCACCGAATTTCAGTTGTCTCAAACTTAGACACCGCGATCATCCATTTAATCGCAGGTCGCGGAGGGCGTGGGCCGTGCAGTTCTTCGGGCCGAAGTGGTTCGGTGTTCAGGTGGTGGTTCGTGTTCGCTAAAAAAATTGCAGTCTTGAGTCTTAGTCTCGCCTTCATTTTCCATTCGACCGCGAGTTTCGCCGAGGCTCCCCTCGTTTGTCCCCGGTCGCTCGCCATGAGTGTTGACGAGACGGAAAGCTTTCAGCTCTTCAACGCAAAACTGAGTCATCTGCTCGATGCGTACGGAAAGCCGAACTTCGAGAAACGCTTGAGCGAAATCGTGAGCGCATCTCTTCCAGGGCGGCAAATGGCGGCGGCGGTTTCACCCCTCTACTTCGAGCGGCTCCAAAATCTCGTGGACCAGGCCCGCCTGAAGAATGCCGTCGCCCTCACCATCGGTCTCGACTCCCTCGCATGGCAAAACTTCGAGTACCACATACGTAACATAACACTTCATCGCCGCGTTTCTCACAACCTCATGAACCCATTTGACCGTTCAGCCATCGCGGTCATGAGAGAGATCAAAGAAAAAACCGTAGGGAAGGGTAAGGATCTCGAACTCAAGGGTGTCGAGGCAATCTCAAGGCTCGGCGGGATGTTTGCTCAGCTGCAGCGACTTCGGGTGGCCAATGGAGAGATTCGGGATGCCGAGGCCGACGCGATGGCGAGAACCGTAGCCGTTGCCGGCATCGGCTTGATCGGTGCGGGCGTCGTTTACTCGACGCTGTTTATCTCCGCGCCTCTTCTTGCGACGGCGGGAGCCGCGGCCGGCAGTCTCGCGTCCTTAGGTGAGATCGCGGCCGGAGGATTGATTGGACTCGTGGGTGCGCCGGGGGCGCGAACAGCCTTTGACGCTTACCACACCCTCTCGGAGTCATATAAACAAAGTTTAAATAACGATAGCTCCTTTAACTGCGAGCTGGGTCAGCAAATCGGTCACTGGAAGTCAGTCGCGCGGGATCATTTGGTGTCGGCCGCCATTCTCGGTTCCGGCATGGCTGTCGGTGGCGGAACGCTGACTCTGGTCGCGGCGGGTTCAAAGGCGGTGTTGGCCGTCACTTTCGGCGGCGTCATGGCGGCCCAAGGTTATTCAATCGTGAAGCTCGGTGAAAAGACGTACCTTGCCATCTCACACTTTGAAATGGCTCGAGCGGCTGAGGAGGCGGGTGATTTGAAGCGAGCGCGCGAACTCACCCTTAAAGCTCGCGATTACGCTCAGGAGGCGGGTGATAAGGCCTTGGAGTCCATTATCATCGGCACCCTAACAAACCACGTCCTCCATCACGCTCGCCACGCCTACCATGAGGGAGCGAGCGCAATCCGCAAGTTGTATGCAGCTTCGGCGGATACGCTCCCGACAGCCGCACTGGCGGCGGCGGATCTCGTGAAAGCTCTCGTGCCTTGACGTAGGTCGAGCACGAGCCCGTATCAAAACAAGACGATGTTTCGTTCGATTTTGTAACGCTTCCGAGATCACGATACGATCTTGGAAGGGGACAGGGTCGGTGCAAATGCGTCTAGTGCTTAAGAAGTCTTGGCTCACGGTTAGTCTTGTCGCCTCCGTCGTGACACTGACTCTCGTCTACTCGAATTGTACTCCACATTTCAAGGCGTTCTCCGATCTCGCCAGCATCAATGATGAGGTCGGCGCGGGTGCATTTAAA
>SXSP01000355.1 GCA_005792225.1 Bdellovibrionales bacterium
CTCCACGCCACCGGCGGAGTTCGGCCCATCCTCGCCTCCGGAAACACATTGGGTGATATCGCGCTCATCGGAACAGCGACTCACGTGAATCTCGCGATCACAACGCAAAATGAACCGGGCGGACTCATGAATGAAGAATCAAAGCTCGCCGAAGAAGCCGACAGACGCGGTTGGCTTAGGCACAAGTTCAGAGCTTAAAGCTTTCCCATCATCAAACGAAGCGGCTTGAGTCGTTGGTTCTTCTTGAGTTCCTCAAGGGGATAAAACGTCGAGCGCCAGTAAATTCCCCCTTGCCTTAAGCAGATCAGCGCGGCCCTCAAGACGATCAAAGGACTTAAGAAACTCGACAGCGGAAACCAAGCCGCGATCCAAGGGGACGTCTCCATGGCTTGGGGTAAATACAGGCCCGTGAAAGTCAGATAGAGAACGGCGCACGCAAAAACAAAAATACCTGACGGCAAGTCACCACTCCACCACGGAACCAAGGTGAAGCCGAGCACCACCGCCCACGTGAGAACCATGAACGCGAGAAGGGCCGCTAGAGAGAAGTGAAAGACCGAGAAGGTGTTCTTCTCAAGCCCCTTCACGAATGCCCAGAGATTCGGGTACCACTCGATTTCGACTTCCTTGAGCCCACTCATGACCGCCATCTTGGCGCCCGCTTCTTTCATCGTCTTCGCGAGCCCGATGTCGTCGATCACTTCCATGCGCAGCCATTCAAAGCCCTTCGATCTTCGAAACAGATCGCGTCTGACGAGGTTGTAGGCTCCGGCCCCCATGCAATCTTCCGCCTCGGGCAAATTGATCTTGTTGAGATCGAGCGAGATGGCCGCGTTCTGAAAAAACTGGGCGACAAAAATTCTGAGTCCTAGAGTTTTCGTGAGAACCGAGGGCGTGACACAAAGAAAATCGAGAGTTCGCTGAAGGCAAACCGTCATCGCTTTCTTGAGGCTTCGCTCACGGTGATGAACATCGGCATCGGTGAAGAGTAGCCACTCCCCTGTCGCGGCCTCCTCACCTCTTGCGAGGGCGTGAACTTTTCCGAGCCACCCTTCGGGAAGTGTCTTGATGTCGACAACCCGAATTCGCGGGTCTTGAAGAGCGAGATTTCGCATGACCTCGCCCGTATCATCGGTCGAACGATCATTGATGAGGACGATTTCGAGGTTTGGGTAATCGAGTTCACGCAGCGATTGAACCGCGGGTCCGATGGTTGCGCCCTCGTTACACGCCGGTATCACCAAGCTGACTCGGGGCCACTCTCGCAAGGCGAGTGACGGCTCGATCTCCTTTAAACATTCGAGCGCACCAAAAAATCTCACGAGCCGAAATGTGAGATAGAGGAGCCAAATTCCGGTTATGTAGGACCACGCCACGAGGATGGTGTGCATAATTCCTTCTCGAGATCATCGATCTCTTTCGGACACGTTTCGGTGAGATTCTCACAGCCCGTCGCGGTTACGACGACGTCATCTTCAATGCGAATGCCGAGGCCCCGCAGTTCTTCCGGAGCCGAGAGGTCATTGACAGGAACGTAGAGCCCGGGCTCGATCGTTAACGCCATACCAGGCTCGAGGAGACGCGGCTGATCGTCAACGATCATCCGGCCCACGTCGTGAACATCCATACCGAGCCAGTGACTTACGCCGTGCGGATAATACTTCTGGTAGGCCTGGGAATCGATGTTCTGCCTCTTGGTTCCCTTAAGAAGACCAAGATCAAGACAAAGTTCGGTGATGGCATCGACCGAGGCTTCGTGAAGGGAGCGATACCGAATCCCCGGTCTCACCATCTGAACCAGCGCTTTCTGGATTTCGAGAAGCGGTTCGTAGATTCGCCTTTGGGGCTCGGTAAACTTTCCGCTGACGGGAAAAGTGCGGGTGATATCTCCGGCAAAGTAGCCGAACTCGGCGCCCGCGTCGATGAGGAGCAGGTCTCCATCCTTACAAGTTTGATCGTTGAAGATGTAATGCAAGGTTGTCGCATTGGAACCCGCAGCGACGATGGGGAGATAACCTTCTCGCACGGCCCCCTGCATGTAAAAAGAATGGATGAGCGTGGCCATGACCTGACGCTCGTTCACTCCCGGCTTCGCGAAACGCATGGCTTCGATATGCGCGTTCGCCGAGATCTCGCATGCCCGGCGCAGAATGCGGATGTCATGCTCGGACTTGAAGAGGCGAAGCTCCCCGATCGCCTCGGCCGAATCAAAAACCGGCAGGTGCCCTCCGCCGCTTCGGTAGGAGCTCGATCTCACCGCCTCGAGAACTGAAAGCATGTCGCGATCAAATTGCGGGTCCAAGTTCCAATGATAGAAGAGGCGGTCGCAGGATCGGAGAAGGTTCACGATCTCCCGCTCAAAGTCGTCAATAACGAGAGCGTGATCGACGCCAAATTCACTCAAGGCGCCTTCAACTCCGTAACGAAATCCGTACCAGGTTTCATTAAAGGAGTCTTTCGGTCGAACGAAGAGAGTCGACTCCGGGTCTTGACCGGGTCTGAAAACCAGAACTGACCCTGGCTCCTCGAATCCGGTGAGATAAAAGAGATTCGTGTCTTGCCTGTAAGCGTGGTTGACGTCGTTATTTCGAATTTGCTCAGGATGCGCCGGCAGAACAAACGCGGCGCCGGGATACCGAGAAGCGAGCGCCGCTCGCCTCTCGCGAAAGACATTCATGTCGTAACTCGGTCGGCGCATCTTGCCCCTCCGGCGATCGATCAGAAGCCGTACTGTGAAACCATTTTGTTTACGATATCGCCTGCGGCCTTGGAGCCCGACTCCATCAGAGCGCGACGACCGTTGTAATCCGTAATCGGGTGACCCGAGGTATTGACCGTGATAACGTGATTCACGAGGGGTTTCGCCCTCTGCATCTCGCGGCGAATTTCCGACCAAAGCAGGCTTTGTGCATGATCCTCGCTACTGAGCTTCGCGGGCGTCGCGTCCCCTTGCGAAAGGACATCAACCAGGACAATTAAGTTCGCACCCTGAGAGCGAAGCCAAGTGACCGATTCAGAAACCGAAAACGGAGACGCGACCACACCCGCGTCCGTGTAAAGCGGTGGATAAGGAAGGCAAGCGCGCATCGCCTCTTTATAGCTTCCTTTCGCCATCCATCCGAACCGATCCGCTTTCGTCCAATAGGCCGGGCAGCCAAATTCAACCTTTGCGCGATCGATCGAGGAGTTTGCGAAGACGGTATCGAGGAACTCGTTGAGGGACGTAATCGCCTGCGGCTTGAGTCTTGAGCTCAAGAACCCTGAGGCGCTCGGAAGATCGGATTCGCGAAGCTTAAAAGCTTTCCACTCCGCCTCGTTGACTTGACCTTGCATCGAGTAGAGCCCGCCGATGACGGCTCCCCACTCGAGTCCCGCGACCGCGTGAATCGGAACCCGCGCTCGCGCGAGTTCCTTAAGAACTCCGATGTGCGCGTAAGATTTCATGCCGCCGGGCCCGAGGATGATGCCGACCTTGGGAAGTTCTTTGCTTAAGAAAGTGGGAGCTTGTTGCGCGGGTGGAGCAGGAGGAGTTCCCGGGCCCGGAACCGCGACGGGTGCGGGTGGTGCCGAGGGTTGGCCGATTTGCGTGGGCACCGTTTCGCCCGGAGCTTGTCGACGCTCGAGCGTGCCGCAACCGCTCGCGATCATCACCACCATGGCGAGTGCTAACGTTATTGAGTTAAACGAGCGCCAGCTGAGATGGTTTCGCGAAAACAAAGAACTCTCGATTGCCGTCGGTGCCTTCGATGCAACATTCAAAGTAATCCTCCACGGCAAGTCCCGCCTGCTCACAGGCCCTGCGGATCTTGCTCTCGACCTCGCCGTAAAGCGAGACGTCTTTCACGATACCATTTTTGCCGAGCCCTTCTCGGCCCACTTCGAACTGCGGCTTCACGAGCGCGATGATCGATGCGGATTCCTTTAGATACTGGATCGCTTGGGGAAGAACAAGGGTCAGCGAGATAAATGAGACATCAATGACGATGAGATCAAACTTAGAACCCTTGTTGAGTCGAACCAGCGGGACCCCGGAGAGATCGCGAGCGTTGACTCCTTCAACGAGGGTGACGCGCGGATCATCTCTCAGCTTCTTCGCAAGCTGATCATGGCCCACGTCGACACCGACGATCCGATCGGCACCCGCCTGCAAAAGACAATCGCTGAATCCGCCCGTCGATATGCCGATATCGAGAACCGAGATCTTTCCGACTTGAAAGCGGGTTCTCTCGAGAGCTCCCGTCATCTTCACTCCGCCGCGCGAAACGAATTTCGCATCGACATGGTCGGCGTCGACTTCAATGGCGTCGTAGTTTTTGGGATCGACCTTGTAACTGGCTTTAGCGATGGGTCGACGAGCCCCACCCTCATTGAGAAAGACTCGGCCCTTCGCGATCAGCTCCTGGGCTTGAGCGCGGGAGGGAGCAAATCCTTTTTCGACGAGGAGGACGTCAACTCTCATCACTTCTTTCTTTGGCGGTTGTAGACGGCGATTTGCCTGAGAGGCTCGGCCGCCGCGGGCCACATTCGCAACTGAGACAAACAGCTCTCCGTGATTTGATCGAGGAAGAGTCGCGTGTCTTCAGCACCCATCAATGCCGGGTAGCTTCCGGGCTCAAGCTTTTCGGGATCGTAATCGAGAAGATCATCGGCAACTTGAAATGCGAGCCCCAGAGCCTCGGCGTATTTGGTGATGTCCACCATCTGGCGCTCGTTCGCGCGGCAGAGAATCGCGGCGCCCACGGCACTAAGGCGAATCAACGCACCTGTTTTCAGTTGGTGCATGGTCTGCAATTCTTGAAGCGAGATGGTCTCTTTTTTCGAGGCCATATCGATCGCCTGACCGCCCACCATTCCGTAGAGTCCGGCGGCTTTCGCGGTTTCGGAAATCACCCGCACCGCGAGGTCGGGTTCGGCGGAGTAGTTGTCCGCAAGAATTTGGAAAGCTTCGGTGAGGAGAGCGTCGCCCGCTAAAATCGCGGTCGCTTCGCCAAACTTTTTGTGATTCGTCGGCTGGCCCCGCCGGAAATCGTCGTTATCCATTGCCGGAAGATCGTCGTGAACGAGCGAGTAAGTATGAATGCATTCGATCGCCGCCCCCAGAGGAAGAACGCGAGGCGCGGGAAATCCGAGCGCCTCCGCGGTCAGCATCGCGAGCACCGGGCGAAAGCGTTTGCTGCCCTCTTGAAGAAGCGAATAGCGAGTGGAATCGACGAGCGACGCGTGCCCCGAAGGCCACTCACCTCTCTGCGAGAAGTGGTAGTTCAAAAAATTGCCGAGAAGCTCGGCGTGGCTCTTCATGAGGGCTTCGAGTTGGGGCGTCACTCGCTCACTCTCCCTGCGCGACGAAGTCGCTCGTCACGGGTTGTCCGCTCGCATCGACGCCGAGAAGAAGTTTGACCTTCTGTTCCGCCTCGGTCAGCTGGGCGTTGCACTCGCGCGAAAGCTTAACGCCTTCTTCGAAGAGTTTGAGCGAGTCTTCCAATGCAAGTTCACCCGTTTCCATCTTCGCTACGATTTCTTCTAGGCGGTTCAATCGTTTTTCAAAATCCATCTGGATTACCTCTTTGTTTCAATCTTAGTGACTTGCGCATCGAAGGAACCCTTGCACATGCGCACGTTGACGATCTCGCCGGGTGCGAGGCTCGTCGCATCGGTGACGATCTCCTCACCCTTGACGACCATCGAGTACCCGCGGTCGAGAACTTTTAGCGGACTCAGGCTATCAAGGACGGCCATTTGTTTTGAGAGCCCATCTCGTTTTCTGAGGAGAAGATTTTTGACTCCACTCCGGAGACGCCGATCGAGACCCTGCGTGACCTCGCGCGAGTGCGCGATTTGCGGAAGGGGTGTACCGATTTTTTCTTCGATCAGCTCGATCTCACGGCGGCGATCTTGAAAGCCGCGGAAAACGGCGGCTTGCAACCTTTGCAGCAATTCATCGCATCGCATGGACGCATCTTGAAGTCGTCTTTGCGGATCGACGAGTCGTTTGCCGAGCGAGAGCGCCGCCTGCTTTGCGGAGTTGAGATTGCTGAGCATAGCGAGTCGCAACGCGCGACTCTGAGCCCGCACTCGCTCGAGGAGATCCGCGGCGCTCTTGACGACGAGCTCGGCCGCAGCCGACGGGGTTGGCGCACGCAAATCAGC
>SXSP01000356.1 GCA_005792225.1 Bdellovibrionales bacterium
GATTCCGCCGTATACCGATCAAATGTACAAACAACTCGCGGATCGGGGAGTGAAGAAGCTCGCCGTCGTTTGCCCGGCCTTCGTTTCGGACTGCCTCGAGACTCTCGAGGAGATCGGCATGCGCGGCTCCGAGGAGTTCCGCGGCTTCGGCGGCGAAGCTTGCACGCAAGTGCCCTGCCTCAACAGCGATGCGCTCTGGGCGAAAGGCGTCGTGCAGATCGCCGAGCAGACGGTTTAAAAAATGCGTTTTCCACCAATAGATCCTTTTCGTTTTGGCCTTCTTCCTATGGAAGACGGAAGCGAAATTCACTACGAATGCTCCGGAAATCCAAAAGGGGAGCCTGCCCTCTTTCTTCACGGCGGGCCTGGAGCAGGCGTGATGACGGGATACCGTCGTTACTTCAATCCCCAACGTTACTTCATCGTGTCCCTGGATCAGCGCGGTTGTGGCCGCAGTCGGCCGAATGTCGCCGACGATGTGACCTCGCTCAAGAGCAACACGACTTCTATCCTGATTCAGGATCTGGAAGCACTTCGCTCCTTCCTCAAAGTTGAAAAGTGGCTAGTAGCGGGAATGTCTTGGGGCACCACGCTCGCCATCGCATACGCTGTTGCTCATCCCTCTAGGGTTCAACGGCTTGTACTCGCGGCTGTCACGACGACCACCCGTGAGGAAGTCGAATGGATCACCGAGGGAGTGCGAATTTATTTTCCAGATGCATGGCACAGGTTTTCGGCGGCGTCGGGTGCTCAGGTTGGCGAGAGGCTGGTCGATGCATATTATCGCAGGATCACCTCGGCAGATGCCGACGATCGGGCGAGGGCTGCACGTTCATGGTGCGAATGGGAAGACAGTCATGTCGCGCTCGATCCCAACTTCGTCAGTGATCCGCGCTTCCGTGATCCGCGCTTCCGATTGCAATTTGCGACACTCGTTACTCATTATCGGAAGCACGCGGCTTTTCTCTCGCCTCTCACCGTGCTTCCACGGGTACCTGCAACTTTGATACACGGCGGGCTTGACGTGAGTTCTCCGTCGTCGGTTCCTCGCGAGCTTCACGCGCGCTGGCCAGAAAGTGAACTCTTCCTCGTAGAAGACGAAGGTCATGTCGGTGAGAAGATGATCGCAAAGTTCATGGAATCTATTGCGCGCTAGAAAAATCCAAGCTGCTCGCCCTGATTCATCGGTTCCCAATTCTTCAGGCTCAGTCCGCATGCGGGATTGAGCTGATCAATGAATTTTGCGATGAGATCGGGCGCCGTCGTGTCTCCTGGTTGGTGGATGAAGAATTCGACTTCTTCCAAACCGAGCTTCAACCAACTTTGCAACCGTGCGATCCAATCGGAGATGCGGACGTCATCCGTGGGATGAAGATCATTTCCGATCAGCCGCACCATCAAGCGTGGGGTCGGGAGTGAGAGATGCAAAACATCTCTTCGGCCCGCGACATCCGTGATCACGACGTGTGCTCCCGCCGTTTGCATGAGATCGTAGTATTCATCCCGCAACCGATGTTCGCGGAAAAACGCGGGATGCCTGACTTCGACCGCGATCGAGAATCCGGCCGGGAGTTGTTTCAAAAATCTCGCGAGGTCACCTAAATCTTCAGGCGCAAAGGTCGGCGGAAGTTGTAGAAACGACATTCCCAACCGGTTACCCAAACCCATGACGGCACCCACGAACTCTTTCACCAGGCTTTCGCGGCCCGAAAGCGGGAAGTGATGGGAGATCTCCTGGGGAAACTTCGGGCAAAACCGAAATCCTTCGGGGGTTGTCGCCTGCCATCTCTCAATGGTCTCTCGATCCGGTATGCGGTAGTGGGTGGTGTTGAGTTCGATGGAGTTAAACTGCCGGGCGTAGTGCGACAGGAAATCCTTAGGCCCCGTACCGTTGGGGTAGACTTTTCCGAGCCAGGTTTTCGCTCCCCAGACCGGGGCGCCCACTCCAAATCTTTTCAAACCATGACCCCGTTTCAGGGCCTGAATCGTTCTGGGGTCATCCTGAGGAAGTTTGAACTCGATGTGAGCTAACTCAGATGGCAAAACCTTCCCAAATTCCACGATCACCCCCAAGGTGACACCAAAGATCTGATCTCGATCCCAAGCCGTCAAGGTGGTTGCGATTTAACCCGTTTCGCGGTAGGACGCTTTGCATCAGGAGACATCAAATGACCTCAAGGACATCCGTTTCGAACGCTCGAGCCGCCGCCCTTAGTTTAGCTCTCTTCCTCCTGTGCCCATTCGCTTCGGCGGCGATCCAAAAAAAACCGATTGTGTTTACAAAGTCGATTCAGTTGATCGAACTCTCCGAGACTCTCACTTACCCGGCGCGGGTTGAGCCTCGCATTCGGGCCTCGGTCGTCGCGGAAAACGACGGAGTCGTGACCAAGATTCGGGCGCCCCTCGGGAATACGGTGAAGGCCGGTTCTCCAATCCTGGTCATTCGCAACACAGATCCTGTTTATCAATATTCGCCGATGGTGGTCACGAGCCCGGTGGCCGGCGTTGTCAGCCGCGTGGAAGTCACCGAAGGAAGCCGCGTCGCTCGCGGCGATAAACTCGTGATGGTGACGGATCCAGATCAAGTTCGAGTCGTCGTTGAAGTCACGGCTCAAGATGTCGCCTCGATCAAGCCGGGCCTTCAGGCTGAACTCAAAATGGCGGGCCAAGAAGATGGCCTGAAAGTTCGTGTGCGCGGAATCAGCCCCTTCGTTGATCCCGCGACCGGAACCGCATCGTGCGAACTGGAGTTGGATCGAAAGGCTTCGAAGAAGTCGCTTCCCCCTCTGGGTGTCATTGGACGCGTTCTCTTCAAGGTCAACGTTCGGAATGGAGTTTCGATTCCTGACGCCGCGATCACGTACCGTGGAAAAGAGCCGTTTGTTCGCGTCGTCGCCGACGGGAAGGCGAAGCTCGTCCCTGTGAAGATCGGCCGTAAAGAGGCGGGACAAGTGGAAGTCTTAAAGGGCCTCAAGGCCGGTGACGAACTCGTTGAACGCTCAAGCGGCTTCGTTGCGGACGGAGAAGCCGTCGAAGTCCAGCAGTCGAACAAAAAAGAAAAAGACGCGGTCTGAGGAATCTGAATGTCCAATTTGTATCGTTCCCCGCTTCGTGTTTACCTAGCGCTGGTCGTTCTTTCGCTCATCGGAATCGTGAGCGCGGTTCAGCTTCCCATTTCGCTTTTCCCGAATAGCTCCAAACCCAAGATATCTCTCTGCGTGGGAACAAACTTGGCTCCCGAAACCTTTCTCCGCAATTACGGAGAAACGATCGAGAATCAACTGAAGGCGATTCGTCGTGGACCGATGGCGGTCGAGAAGGTGAGTGCGCGGTACCGCCCCAAACGCTCATGCTTTGAGACTGAATTCAATTGGGGCGGAGATCCCGATGAAGCTTTACGCGAAATGCGTAACGTGGCCGCCAATATCAGAGGCTTTCTTCCGGAAGAATCGCGAGATCAAATCAACGTTTATGGGCGTGGAAACTCCGGCGGTTTTTTGGCGCTCAGTTTCTACAGCGAACAACGAAGCCTCACGGAACTCTTCGCCATCCTCGAGCCCGTCATCGTGCCGAAGCTGAGCTCGGTTCACGACGCACAGGATCCTCAGCTTTATAATCCGCAAAAGAATCAGGTCCTGGTCGAACTCCGCCCCGAGGCGCTCGCGAGTTTCGAACTCCTGCCGGCCCAAATCGCCCGGGCGATCGAACAAGCGCTTGAATCCTACGGCGGCGGTTCGCTCACTCAGGCGAGTGGAAACCTGGTCCTCGATTTCCCGCGATCGGTTCATTCCCTGGATGATTTGAAGCAGCTGCAAATCCCGACGGGCTCGGGGAGAAGTGTGAGCCTCGGGGATCTCGCGCACATTGATCTCAGCGTGCCGCTTGATTCAACCCAAGTGTTCAAGACGAGCGGCACATCGAGCTTGATCCTCGTTGCCTCTCCGAAGCCCGGCGGAAACGTGAAGTCGATGGCGGAAGAAATCAAAGCGATCGTTGAAACGTCGCTGAAGACTCTTCCCAAGGATATTCAATACCGTATCATCGTGGATCCTTCGGAGTTCATCCGTTCAGCCGTCGGCAACGTCGGTAAAGAAGTCGCGATCGCGGCGGGTCTTGCCGTCTTCGTCTTGTTTCTCTTCGTCGGAAACATAAAGAACGTAGCGACCGCCGCCATTGAAATCCCATTGAGTCTCGTTCTCGCGTTCATTCTCATGCGGATGAGCAATATGAACTTGAATCTCATATCGCTCGGAGGTCTTGCGCTCTCCGCCGGCATGAACGTTGACGCTTCCGTCGTCGTCATGGAAAACATCTTCCGCCACTTTGAAGAGCGCCGCGGAGAATCCCTCTCTTACGAAGAACGCTTTCAGCTGATCGCGAAGGCGGTCAAAGAAGTTCAGTTTTCGGTCATCGCAAGTACGATCGCTTCGCTCGTCGTCTTTCTGCCCCTCGCATTTACGAGTGATCTCACGTACGCGATCCTCGGGGATCTCGCCAAAGCCGTCGTGTTCTCGCACGGCTTCTCTGCGATCGTGGCCCTCATCCTCGTACCGACGATTCGCCTCCATCTCATGAAAGACGGGATGGCCCACGAAAAACCTTCGATTCTTGAAGGGCCGCTCCAGAAGCTCGAGACCGCGTACGCGAATGCGCTCGGCAGATACCTCACGATGCCGGTTGTGCGTCGCTCGGTCGCCGCCGCCATCGTCGCGCTGTTGATTGTTCTCGTTACGATCGTGGCTCCGAGGCTTCCGCGCGAGATCATCGGCAAACCCGACACGGATTGGATCGACGTCAATCTGAACACCAGCGGCAACACGATGATCCGCCAAATGGAAGCTCAAACCGACTTGGTCGAGCAAGATCTCGTTCAAGCACTAGGCGACCGAGTTCTCTACACGTTCACCGAAGTTTACCGCGCGGATAGTGCCACCGTGATGTTGCGCCTGCGAAACAAAAAGGAGATGGAGAAGACTCTCGCGGAACTCTCCGAGAAATTCTCAAACACACCCGACATCACCTATGAGTTTGAACCTTGGAATCCGGCGGAACTGCCCCTGCCCGAGCCTCCAGATTACCTCGTCTCCGTTCGCGGAACGAATCTGGAATCGATGGCCGAGACAACCCGAGATCTCGTCACGCAATTTCAAGAGCAAAAGATATTCGCGCGGGTGAGCTCCGACCCCTTCCTCGGAAAAGAAGAGAGCTTGAGATTACGCCCCCGGATGGATCAATGGATGCTCCTCTCAGCCGAAAACCGCGGATTCTCGGTATCGGGTCTGGCCGATCTCACGCGTACGGCGACGGCCGGCCAAAGGGTTGCGGAATTTGATTTAAAGGGCGAGAAGATGGGAATCTTCATGCGCTTTCCGGAGAATTACGCGAGCACTCCGGAGGAACTCGGAGCTCTGCCCATCGGGGTTGGTTCGCGCATTCTTCCTCTAAAGGCTCTCGCGTCCATTTCGCTCGAGCCCAGCTCGCCGCCCATCTTGCGAGAAAACGGACGCGAAGCTTTCCTCGTCAAGGCCAACGCGAATCCCGGAGACAAGGCGGGGCTCAAGGAGTCCATCGCCAAGGCAAACGAGTTCATTAAGAACTGGTCGAAGCGCCCGGCGAATCTTCAGGCGGAAGCCTCCGCCCAACCGTCATCGAACGCGCTCGCGGCGGCAACCACCGCGAAGGCCGCTCCGATCTTGCAAATCGAAGATTCTCAAATGGAACTCAACAGTGCTCTTCGCCAACTCGTGATTGCGGTGAGTTTGTCGGTCGCGCTCATCTTCCTGACCATGGTGTTTCAGTTCGGCAGCATCATGAATTCGCTGCTTGTTCTCGTCGCGGTTCCGCTCGGGTTCATTGGCGTTCTGATTTCGTTGTTTGTTTTCCAGAGCACTTTGTCTCTCAACTCGATGTTGGGCGTGATCCTGCTCAATGGTCTCGCCGTGGCGAATTCGATCATTCTCGTTGATTTCCTCCAGCGCAAAGTCAAAGAGGGCATGGCGCCGCATTTGGCAGCCGTCGAAGTGGCCCGCGTACGTCTCAGACCCATCCTTATGACGTCACTCACGACCGGACTCGGCATGCTGCCGATCGCGCTCGGATTCGGTGAAGGCGGAAAAATCCTTCAACCCCTCGGGATCGCCGTCGCCGGCGGTCTTGGGTTTTCCATGGTCACGACGCTCTTCCTCGTTCCCTCACTTCAGGTGAGCTGGCTCGAATGGCGAGCAAAGCGAGGAGTCGAGGTTCATCATGCATAAATGGATCTTGTTACTCCTTCTCCTCGCGCCACAAGCCCACGCGCAAACCTCCGACAGAACCTCCGATAAAACCTCCGATAAAACCTCCGACACGCGCGGTTTTGATCATCGCCCCGCGAACCCCATCTCCTTTGCCGAAGCGTACAATTCGATCTTGGGGCGGAGCATTCGACTTGAAACACAGCGCTTGCGAGTCGAGGAAAGTCGCGAACGACGCCGTCAGAGCTACGGCACATTTCTTCCCAGCGTGAGCGCGGCTTATTCCGAGAATCGGGGGGACACACTGCTCGGCACTCGTCGAGAGGCCGCTCTCGTGGGACAGGTGAACCTCTTTCGTTCAGGAGCCGACGTTGCGGGCATAAAGGCGTCGCAAAGATCTCTCGAGAGCCAAACATTCAGCCTCGCCCGCGAGGAGCAGAACGCGCAGGCCGACGCGGCCGAGGCGCTCATCCAGTTCATCGCGCGGGATCAGCTCGTCGCCATTGGCAAAAAGCTTGTCGAAGTTCGCACGGATTCGGTGAGAATCGCGCGCGAACGTTTCTCAAAGGGGCTCTTGCCCCAGCAAGAAGTCGACAAGACCGCGATCGACCTCGACATCGCACGCTCGCGCTTGGCCGACTCACTCGTTGAATTCGCGTCGGCGCAAGCTCGCCTCGAGGCGGCCCTCGGACACGCGAATATCCGCATCGAATGGCCGTGGAAAGAATCATTGATGAAGAAGGCGGATGTCGAAGTCATGACCTTCGATCTCGAAAAACGTCACGACTGGAAGGCCGCTCTCTCCACGACGGAGTCAGAAAAGTGGCAGAGACGTCGCGCGTTCGCGACGCTTCTTCCTTCCATCGATCTGAAGGGTAGCTTTGGTAACGCGGATCTCTCCGAGACCGGACGTCGTGACTGGTCGGCGATTCTCACGTTCAGCGTTCCGCTCTTTGACGGATTCACGACCTGGGGGAACTACAAAATTCAAGGCCTCGAAGAGAGGCGCGCCGGGCTCGCACTCGAGACGATTCGTCGGGAAGCACCCGCGGAAGTCGCGAGCCTGAGGCAGAGCTACCAGTTCGCGCGGGACTCTGCACTCGCGCGAGAGAAGACCGCGCAAGTGACGAGCCGTCTCTACAACGATAACCTTCAGCGCTTCCGTCTGGGGCGCGCGAGCGCAAACGACCTTGAGATTGATCAGTCGCGTCTCCTCGATTCACAGCAACTCGAGGTTCAGGGCTGGCTAACGGCGCATCTCAGTTATCTTCGATTGTGTCACAGCCTCGGCGGTTTTGTTGACCCCGCAGGCTCCTGCCGCATGCGGGAATCCACGAACTGAACATCGCTCAGCCAGAATGGTTGGCCGATCTCGCGACGAAACGTCGCGAGTGTTTCAGCGGACGTGGTAATGCGAAAATCGGCTCGTCCACTCGCCAGCCAGCCGGGCGAATTCCAATAGGTCACGCCACGTACATTTTTGAAAAGTCCCTTCGATACGGATTGAAGAGCCTGCCGCAGCCAGATGGCTTTTCGGTCCGCGATGTCTCGATCTTCGATCACGCCGAATTCAGAAATGAGGATCGGCTTTGACGGAGCCGCCCGCTCGATCTGCGGAAGAAAGCTCTTGAGCACTTTGGGAAACAGAATCCAGTTGTTCTGCGGAAGCTGGCGCCCGAAAACGCTGACTCCTATCCAGTCGATATAGTCATCGCCAGGATAATAGTGTCGAAGTTCGTTCCAGCTCTGTTCCGGTGACCAAGCGGCGTCGACGTGAAGAATCCACGTGATGTCATCGGCGCCTTCTTCGCGGAAAAGATCGATGACGTGCCGGTAAGCATCCCGAAAGCGCTCGGGACCATCAGGAATTTTCGGATCTCCGTAACGAGTGCTGATTTCACCCCCGTTCCATTTTCCATTCCACGGAAACCATCTTCCATTCACCTCAGGGCCGAACTCGATCATGATCGGAGTTCCCGACTCGCGGGCCGATCGTGCCCAGGAGCGAAGTGGTGAATCAAAACCGCCGTCGATGATCTTCTGCATGGAGATCAACGGATCTTGTCGATTGTGTTCCATCTCAGACCAAGGACTCATGCGAATGTAGGGAATGACGCCCGCGCGTTTGCAGACCGCGACGTTTTCAAATGGAAACCGAATTTCTCCGTTGATCCAATGATCCGAAAAATAAGCCCACGCGATTTTCTTCCCCGCTTCGATTTGGAACTTTTCGATCGCGGCCCCTGAGACTTTGTCTTCCGTTGCACCAAAGTCAGCGTATGCGCCGAAATACGCGCCGTCAGGAGATGGCAATACCTTTTTCGCGGCTTCGGTTCGAGTACATAAGACGAGCATTAATGAGAGCATTGCCGCCGCCGTTGGTCTCATGACGTTCGCGGCGAGTTGCGCGACCTTTGAGACCACCGATGTCGTTGCGGTCTCTCCTCGGATCTCTTCTTGAGCCGCAATTGTCTCAAGGATCTTCTCGCAGGCGAAGCCGTCGCCGAACGGATTGTGCGCCCTCGACATCCGCGCGTACTCTGCCGGGTCGTCGAGCAAATAGCCGGCAGCCGACACGATTCCGGCCGCCTCGGATCCAACGAGTTTCGAGGTTCCGGCGGCAACGGCTTCGGGCCTCTCGGTTGATTCGCGAACAACGAGGACGGGTTTACCTAAACTCGGGGCTTCTTCCTGAACGCCGCCTGAATCCGTGATGATCAAGTGCGAGCGATCCATCAAATAAACGAACCGCAAATAGTCTTGAGGTTCAATGAGCCAAATCTTCGTTTCCCCGCGGCGCGAATGGGCTGACGCCCAACGCGCACGGCGACCGAATATCTCGGCGGCGACTTTCCGAACCTCGGGATTCATGTGCAAGGGAACAATGAGTTCGATGTCATCTCGCTTCGAGAGTTTCAGAAGTGCGCGCATGATGTTGCGCATGGGCTCCCCGAAGCTCTCACGGCGGTGAACCGTCACGAGAATGAGTTTTTTTCGTGCGTCTAAAAACTCGAAGTGCTGAGAAAAGCTCTCTTGGATCGCGGGCTCACGGCGAATGAGTCCCGCAACCTCGAGCAGCGCATCGATTCCGGTATTTCCGGTGATATGAATTTGTCTTCCATCGACGTTTTCACGTAAGAGATTTTCCGCCGACAACGGAGTCGGGGCGAAGTGAAGATCCGAAATGAGCGTCGTCACTCGGCGGTTCAGTTCTTCGGGGAAGGGTGACGTGATGTCACCCGTGCGAAGTCCCGCCTCGACGTGAGCGATCTTGATTTTCTCGTAGAACGCGCAGAGGGACGCGGCCATCGTGGTCGTCGTGTCTCCTTGCACGATGATCCAATCGGGTCGGTCCGTTTGAATATATGCGCGAAGTTGGCTTAAGACCGCGCAAGTCACGTCAGTCAAAGTTTGCCCGGGTTTCATGAGTCCGAAATCAACGTCGGGCACGAGACCGAAAAAATCGAAGATGGGTCGAATCATTTCGCGATGTTGCCCCGTTGAGCAAATACTCACCGAAAATCTCGAATCGCGTTGAGCACGTTTGATTAAAGTGCCGAGCTTGACAGCTTCGGGCCGAGTACCGAGTACGAACAAAAGTTTCGTCGCCACTGATTTCGCCTACGCCTTGCGATTGAATGCATGAGGTGGATAATTCGGTCGCCGAAAATAAATCTCGAACATTGCTGTTGCAATCGAAATCCACATTCCATTACAAGATAGAGCAATTCATTCCGGAGCTTCCTTGAATAAACTACTGCTGTTTATGTTGATGATCATCACGAGCGTGCACGCGCTCGGGCAGGAAGCGTCAGTACGTGGCTCCTTCGCACGTCCGTTCGAGTGGACGAACGAAATGTACAGTGAAACGCTCTATTCGACCGCACTCGAGCGAGCGGCAATGCAAACCCGGCTTCGCCACGAAAATAATCTCGGCCTTCTTCCTCACACAATCTTCGCATTTGCTGGCGTGGTGCTCGAGCGTGAATTCGCAGGCGATCAACGGTCTCTCTTCATCGAAAATTCATCGAGTCCCGCGATTGGGCTACTCGCGCGACCCGCGCCGGGGCTCACAATCTGGGGCGAGTACCGGAGGCGTTTTCGTGAGGCGACTAAACTCAGGGAAGCGGCATCACAAGATGATCCGCGCTTTGGCC
>SXSP01000357.1 GCA_005792225.1 Bdellovibrionales bacterium
CGGGAACTTTCGCGTCACGGGCTCCCATATTCCATTTGATCCCCCTCTCGCGCGTCGCCAACTGGGCGGCGGCCACGATTTGAATAAGTCCGAGGACAATGGAATAAAGAAGCATTTTAAGTTCTGTGCTCATGAAGTCGACCTCCTGCCGCCCAAAACTTAGCAGGGAAAAAGACGCAAGCAAGCGCCACTTTAACGAGCCGCGCGCCCCGTCACGCCCATTCCAACGAGGACTAAAACGGGAAGAATCGTGAAGAGAACAACAATGAGGGCCCCGACCGGAAGATCGAGTTTATAGCTCGCAATCATGCCGACGAGGCTGACGAGGCTACTCAGAATCCAGCCGAAGATGAGCCTCCCTTTGATGGTCTTAGAGAACATCGAACCCAAAACCGCCGGAACGATGAGATACGAGAAGACCATGAGAACGCCTGCCGTGTGCGTCGACGAGGTGATGACCACGCCAAACAGCGCGTAGAAAACGAAATCCCAGATCCCTTGCGCACCCTTCTTCCCGCAGGACGCGGCTAAGAGCTGCGCGCGGAAAATATAATGAATCGCCCCTACCACGGAGTAGATGAGTGCCACTTTGAGAACGTCATCCCAGCCCACCCAGAGAATATGACCAACGAGCGCATCTTTCAGGTGTTCAGCGCCGTGGGCGAGGCGATCGACCACGAGAACGACGGCGGCCGATGCGAGTGCGTACACGATTCCGATGATGGCCTCTTGCGAGATGACGTTTTCGTATCTGCGAGCAATCGCGAAGAGGCCCGCGGCGACGAAGGTCGTTCCGAGCGAAATGAAGTAGCTCATGGCCGAGTCGTGATCAGAGACGAAGAGGAGCGCGAACGTCGCGCCGAAAGAGGCCACCTGCGCGAGACTGAGATCGACGAAGATCACGCCCCGGGCGAGAACGTGCAAACCCAAGTAGCAGTGAATCACCGCGAGGATTAAACACATCGCGGTCGGCGCCGCTAAAAAGACGATGGCCTCGTTCACCCTATTTTCCTTCGATCGCCTGCACGATCTGCTCGATCACATCCGCGTGGGTCTTAAGTTCGGGCTTGGAGCCAACCGAGATACCCACGACCTTCACCTTCACGGAAGGAACTTCGGCGGTCAAGCGATCGGCGATCTTGGTGTCGAAGTAGTTCTCGACGAGAATGACGCCGACTTTTTCTTTTTTGACGAGATCCATAATGGAAAGAATGTGCTGGGCGGTCGGCGGGATCCCCGGCTTTGGCTCAAGAAAGCCGATGGCCTTCACCCCGAAGCGCTCGAGGAAATAAAGCATGTCGTTGTGGTAAGTCACCGTCTTCGTGACGCCCGACTTCTTGATTCGCTCATCCCACTTCTTCGTTTTTTCTTCGAGGTCTTTCTGAAATGCCCTCGCGCTCTCGATGTAAGCCGCGCGGTTCGGCTCATCGAGCTCGCCCAGTCTCTCGGCGATCACGACGCCCAATTTTCCTACGCGAATCGGGTCCAGCATGAAGTGAGGATTTCCCTCGGGATGCACGTCGCCGCTCGCGCGGGTGACTTTCCCTTGCGCGATATCCAGCGGCTCCGCGCTGTCGCCGAGAACAAGGTGCCCCTTCGTTCCCGGATTGACTCTCGGATTGCGACCTCCGCGGATAAGACTGGGCAGCCAACCCGTTTCGAGCGAGAGCCCGTTACTGACCACGAGATCCGCCCGACTGATTTTCACCATGTAGGAGGGCTTCGGCTAAATGTAATGGGGGTCTTGCGTCCCTTTAGCGATTGTGTCGAGCTGAACTTTATTCCCCGCGACGGCCTCCACGAGAGCACCGACATCCGCCGTCGTCGCGACGACGTTGAGTTTCGCCTCTGCCCATGCCGAGAACCCCAAGATCATCGCGACAACAACAAATTTCATTTGATTCTCCTCAGTACAAATGAGCCGGATGAGCGCCGATTGTAAAGTTCAACTGGAGATACACTTTGTGCTCGGGCTTATCCGAGCCGTCCTCGAGCATCGAATATTGAAGCCGAGCCGCCGAGAATTCCGTCGGAACAAAACCAACGAGCGCCGTGTACTTGCGATGGAATTGCGCCTGAACGTCGTCTTTGATTTGCAGGTATTCGCCGCGCGCCTGAGCCCACCAGCGCTGAGCGAACTGATACTGAACCCAGCTCGCAAATCCTTCGCCTTTTTCCGTCGCCTGGCTCGTGTCGATGTTGCGGTTGATATATTCCGTCGTCCAAGAGAGGGCCGCCGAACGGCCACCGACCGTGGGTCGCCACTTGAACGTCAAATCTGCGCCGTAAAGGTTGGTCTTTCCGGCATAGGCCGCGTTTTCTTCTTCGTTTTTCCCGAAAGCATCCGAGACGCCGAGCTCGGCCGTGATGGACTCGCTCAAATCGAGGAGGTTCACGAAGCGCGCGACGAAAACATTGTCGTTCGGCGAGCGGCTGTTGAAGTAATCAACTTCTTCCATCCGACCCGAAACGGCCTGGAGAGTGAATTCCGAAAACCACCCCACCGGCAGAAGCGCGGATGCTGACAAACCCACATCGGTCATACCGTGATGGCCGAGAAGTTCCGATTGGATGAGCGGAGCATCGATGAACGGGAATGCGTGCGTGTGCAATTGGTTATGCTTCCCGAATGCGGTCTTGAACTTGCCCGCACGAAGGGTCAGAGACGGGATCGAAAGCGTGTCGACATAAAGTTCCTCGGCCTCAAACGCCCAGCCCGACGTTCTCTCTGGAGTGGCGGCTGAAAGATCGCGCTCTTCTTGGTGAGCGCTGAAAATCGCGTTGAGCTTCGTGTAAGGATCAACATCTGCCGTGAATTGAAGTTCCGCCTCTTGAATCGAAAATCCGTTCACTTCTTCAGAACGATAGTCGTTCCCGCGATTGGAATTCGTGTAGAGCATGAGTGCGTTCACGCTGATGTCAGGATTCAAAACTCCGCGCCGCGAAGTTGACGCCGCCTCTTGCGCCGTTGCCTGTGAAGCCAGCGTCGTCGCGAGACCGATCGACGCAAGGATCTTTCCGATTAACTGTCGTTTCATCACTCCCCCTGATTGGTCTTTTGAAAATGCAAAACGTTTGCAATTAAGTCAACGGGCGCGTGACTCAACCGCATGCATCATGCGACCGGGGCGCGTTTTGAAATCGGAGTTTTCGTTCAGGCCGAAAACTCCGATGAAATGATTTTGGTGATTACCAGTAAATTTCTTCGACCGTTTCGGCTTCGTCCGCATCGAATGCACCTTGGAGAGTGCAATTCACCGGAACGCGCACGTTCCCGCGCGGACTTTGTGCATTGAGAATGCCGCTGTAAACGCCTTGACCTGCGTTGTAAGTCGCTTCGAGTGCGCCCGCTCCATCAGCGGAAGACGCCGCGAACTGAATGGATTGTCCTGGACGAACATTGCTAGATGTCACATCCATTTGGCTGTTGTTGACCGTGCGGCCGCCTTGGCTAATCAGAACATTGATCTTACCAATGACGCGCGCGCCAGAGGTCCGACCCGAAATGTTGAAGTTATAGAAGAGGTAGTTACCTGCGCACTTGAGTTGAGCGGCTTCGGCGGCGCCGCCGGCCATGAACAGAGCGAGACCGAGCAAAGTAGCCTTCATCAGAACCTCCGTGTGGGAATCCGTGCTTCAGCATGAAGCAACGAACCAAGCGTACACGATGGCCGAAAAAACTTTCAAGGGATGGAGCGTCTCCGGAGCGAAGAATTCGTCCGGAGACGCGTTC
>SXSP01000358.1 GCA_005792225.1 Bdellovibrionales bacterium
AATCCGATCAGTTTGTATCCTACTTGCTCGCCCACGTTCGTCTGGCTGCTTGGAACGGGGGCGGCCTCAATGCGATGGCGGCCCCCGGAGTGGTGGGTGGGTTTAGGTTTGGGGTGGGTCAATTGAGCCTCGTCGCAGAAGCTTCGAGACATTGGTGGCGAAATCAATGGGCGAGCTCGCTTCAGGGCCGAATCTCGTATTCACCCTCGATCGAGAACGCGTTTTTCATTAAATCCGAGCACGAGACTTTGACGGGAGTTCGCAACGAAACATCGGTCACTCTCGGCTGGGCGAGATTCTTCGACTAACCTCTTGCGGCGGCTTCGGTCGACGGGCCTTCCATCGCTTCGAAATTCGAGAGAAAATTTTTAAGGTGAGTCAAAGTGAGGGGTGGATTCAAGGCCATCGCGAGCATGTCGCAAATAGCACGGGACTTTTCCTCCGCGACTGAAGCAAGAAAGAGCCGCTTTTCCTGATCCGTAAATTGAATCCGCTGGACCACATTGAGGCTCGCGCGCACGGAGAGACTCTTCTCGCCCTTCAAGATTTTTGAAAGCGCCGACGGATCGAGCGTCAAATGAGCCGCGAACGAGCGAAGCGAATAGCTTCTGTTTTCGGATTTACGTCGGTTCAGTTCCCCTTTTAAAAGTTGAACGTAGTACGGCGGTGTATTGGTTGAATTGACGAGGCCGATCGGGCTCTCGGTAGCGTTGATCATGGTTCTCTTCATCCTCTCTTTAGCGTTTCGCTAGCGAAGCAGCTTCCGTTAACGAAACCTTAACGAATTTGAGGCGCGAACCTAAATGCCGGACGGACGATTAACAATCAGATTTTTCTCCATATAGTGCCCGGTGTAATTTTGACATCGGCGTGTAAGCTGCAGAAATCCCTAAGGTAAACGTGCTGTTAGAGAAAAAGTAAACTGGATTGCTATGATTGTTGCTCAGTAAAGTTTGTTGAATTTAATGTTGAATCTAATTTCTTACTCGAGGTTTTCAGAATCAACAGAGTCTTCGACGGGCTCCTCCGGCGCATCTTCCAAAGGTTCGGGATCTGGCGGCGGAGGACGCTTGAACTTAGCGGCTGGAGCCAGGCCTTCAAACGAACCCAGCACGCTCTCCTCGCCCGGGTCGGCGGACTCTTCAGCGGAAGGTTCAATGGAGGGATCAAAAGATTCCGAGTCAAAGCCGCTCGATCCGTAGAAGTTGTTTACTTGGTAAACGGCCCGTTCGTGCTCCTCGGCAGAGATGCGTTTGAACCGGTAGAGACGATCCACGATCACCCTCATTTGGGAGTGAGCGAAACGCGTGAGCTGTTTTTTCCTGAAACTCACCGAATAGTTTTTCGGGTTCGGGAGCAGAAACGCAAGAAATGCACCCTCAGCCGGAGTCAGGGCCGAGGGAGACTTTCCAAAATAAAAACGTGAGGCTTTTCCAATGCCGAAGAGGTTGGGACCGAATTCAACAACGTTGAGGTACTTCTCGAGGATCTCGTTTTTCGAGAGCGTTTTTTCGAGTTGAATGGTGATGATCAACTCCCGCACCTTACGGAGGATCGACTTCTCGGAGGAAAGGTAAACGTTTTTAGCGAGCTGCTGAGTGATCGTCGAGCCACCGCGGGCGAACTGATTTGTCTTCCAGTTCTTCTCTGCGCTTTGGCGGAGTTCGAACCAATCCACTCCGTTGTGATCATAGAAGGCCGAGTCTTCGGACACGAGAACCGCGTTTTTAGCGGCTGAGGAAACTTCGCTCAGGCGAACATAACCTGGCTCTTTCGGACACAAGCGGACGGAGAACATCTTTGTCGTGAGACAATCTTTGATATCTGTCGGGCGCGGAGTCGTCGCGAAGAGCCAGCCGACCAGGACGAGGATGAGCCCAAAAAAGCTCGCGATCGCGATTCCGACGGAGGTGACGAACTTGATCATTCAGTGTCCTTAGGTCTAAAGAAATTTCTCACGGATTCCAGAAAGATAACCGATTTTACGCGGCTTGCCAAATCGCTTGCAAATACTGCAGATTCCGGTAATTTTACGCGCAACTTTTACGGAGAAACCTATGCGCGTCCTCTCTGTTTTCGCGGTCTTGGCTCTCAGCGTCCTCACCGGTTGTACGAAGGGTTCCGACAAAGCGAATTCGGGCGCAGGTGCCAGCTCCGGCAAGCCGGGAAGCGGAATCAAAATAGGTTTAGTCTTCGATAAAGGTGGTAAAGACGACAAGTCTTTCAACAGTGCCGCCTACCGTGGATCCGAAAACGCCGTCAAAGAATTCGGAGTCGAACTCAAAGACGTCGAGTCTCCCGACGATGCCGCTTTTGAGCCAGCGCTGCGCACTTTCGCTGAACGCGGGTACCCCTTGGTGATCGCTGTCGGATTCTCGCAAATCGATGCGGTGAAGAAGGTGGCGCCCCAATTTCCGAAAACACACTTCGCAATCGTGGACGGTGTCGTCGAAGGCCCGAACGTTGCCGCTCTCATGTTCGCGGAGCACGAGGGAAGCTACCTTGTGGGCTATCTCGCGGGCCTCATGACGAAGACAAATAAAGTTGGTTTTATTGGCGGAATGGACATCGCATTGATTCGTCGCTTCGAGTTGGGCTACGACGCCGGGGTGAAGGCCGCAAATCCGAAGGCGGAAGTCATGATTAGCTACGCGGGAGCTAACAGCTCGGCGTGGGCGAACCCGACTCGCGGTAAAGAATTGGCTCTTTCGCAAATCGGTCGCGGGGCTGATGTCCTCTTTCATGCAGCCGGTGCAACGGGCATGGGCGTTTTTAACGCCGACATTTTTGATCTGACACTTCACACGCAGGTTTTGCAAAGCATTTATGGAAAAACGCGTTCGATTCAAATCCCGCTGGCTGCCCTGGCTGCTGATTGCGCCGCAATTGAGCATCGTGCTGGTGTTCTTTTTCTGGCCTGCCGGGCAAGCGCTCTACCAAAGCGTGTTGCAAGAAGACGCCTTTGGCGCATCGCGCGAGTTTGTGGGCCTGGAAAACTTTGCCAGACTCTGGAACGAC
>SXSP01000359.1 GCA_005792225.1 Bdellovibrionales bacterium
AAGAGATTCGATCCGACCAACACGATTGCCCCTTTGCGCTTACAACTTGGCGGCGACTTCAACCGCCTCGACCCCCAAGACATCAGCGCGGGACTCTCGAGCGAGGAACTCCGAACCAAGATGAACGGAGGCCTTTACCGATTCACCTTGCGAGCGACGCTCGCGTGGGACGCCCTGCAAATGAGATGGAACGCGTTTCTCCTCGATTACGATTTGAGTTACCAGCTGGAACTTCTCGGAAAACTCGGCTTCAAGAATGCTTCCGTCCTTCTTCTTTTCATTGGCCTCGCGGTAGGCCTAGGCCTCTTCGCCACGATCGCCATCTACATACTTCGTCGACGCTCGAAAAAACCGGATCCGGTCCTACGGCTCTGGGAAAAGTTTTGTCGCACCTGTGAGCGCGGCGGCATCACGCGCCGAATGAACGAGGGGCCCCTCGCCTTCACCGAGCGAGCGGCGAGTCTCCGACCTCGCTCGGCCGCCGAGATCTTGCGCATCGGTCGCCATTACATGGAATTACGTTACGGGAACGTGAGCCCCAGCTATCAATCGACTCGGCTTGCGGATTTGAAAGATCACGTGCGGCGATTCTCGGTTCCCGCGAGCGACCCAAGCTCGCGCGATGCTACATCGTGACGCTCCAAACACTCCAAGTACTTCGCCTCAAGGTGATCGATCTCAGCTTGTTTGACGCCGATCTCGCGGGCCACTTGCGCCGCCTGAGGTCCCGAACTTGTAAGAAGCTTTTCGTTGAGTCGGAGCATCTCTTGCTTCAACTTCTCGATCGCGGTCTCACAGGCGGCCATCTCTTTTTCCGCGGCCCGCAAATCACGCTCGAGTTGTTTCTTTGTTTCCTTGAAGTTGAATTTGACCGTCTCGGTTTCGCGCGAAGACGCCGTTGCCGAAGGATTTGTTAACTCTTCACGCTGCGAGAGAACACCTTTCTGCACCGACCAAACATATTCATCGTAAGATCCCGGATAAAATTCCGCGCGGCCATTTTGAATTTCGAGAATCTTCGAAGCTGTTCTACGCACGAAGCCCCGATCGTGACTGACAATCACGACGGTACCAGGATATTCGGCAAGCGCCTGTGTAAGCGCCTCGACGGTGTGAAAATCCAAGTGGTTCGTCGGCTCATCGAGGAGCAGGCAACTCGCACGCTTTAAGAGGATCTGCCCGAGAGCGACCCGACTCTTTTCGCCCCCGGAAAGAACGCGGATCTTCTTATCAACATCGTCGCCGCTGAAGAGGAGAGAGCCCGCGAGATCGAGGATCTCTTGTCTCTTCACATCCGAGTGCGCGAACTCGCCCATGGCTTCGAGCACGGTGTCTTCGGTTTTAAGTCTCTCGGCCACGTGCTGCGCGAAGTAAGCAACTTCGACATTCAGGCCGAGCTCGAACTTTCCTTTCAGGGGCGCGAGTTCCCCCGCGAGTGCTTTTAAAAGGGTCGACTTTCCGGCCCCGTTCACGCCGACGACACCCAAATGATCTCCACGTCCCAGCTCAAGCTTTAATTCCCTGAGAATCGTTCGATCTCCGTAGCCGAGCTCAGCGTCTTCGAGGGTCACGACTGACTTGCCCGTGCGTATCGGCTCGGGCAGCCGAATGCGCGCCGTGGTCGGAAGAGCTCTCACCTCGATATTCTCGATGCGATCCAAAGCTTTCAGCCGCGACTGCACCTGGCGCGCCTTGGTGGCCTTCGCGCCGAATCGCGCGGCGAAATCAAGAATCTCTTTGCGTTTGGCCTGAGCCGACATCGCGGCCTTCTCAAGTTGCTCCCGCAGCATTGTCTTCTGCTCGAAGTAATCATCGATCTGGCCGGCGAACTTCGTCATCTGACCGCCTTCGATCTCGAGGACGTGATCGGTGGTTCGACGCAAGAATTCGCGATCGTGCGAGATGAGGAGAAATGCACTCGTTGTCGATTGCAGAAAATTTTCGAGAACGACCAGAGTCTCGAGGTCGAGATAGTTCGTCGGCTCATCGAGCATCATGAGATCGGGTTGGCTCGCGACCAGGAACAAGAGTTTCACTCGCATGCGGTAACCGCCGCTTAAGCTCTTGATCGGTTGACTGAAGTGATCAAGGCTCAGACCGAATGACGGCGCCATCCGCTTTAAATCCCAGAGCGGGGTCAGAGATTGCGTCGAAAGAAAGCTCTCGACGGTCGCATCACTCTCCCACTTATCTTCCTGGGCCAGATATCCGATCCTCAACCCCTGGGCGCGGGTGATTTCACCGGAATCCAAACTCTCTTCGCCAATGAGGATTCTGAAGAGAGTCGATTTTCCCGCGCCATTGGGCCCGATCACGCCGACTTTCTCATCAGCGTTGATGGCGAAAGACGCATCTTCGAAGAGCGAGCGTATGCCGTAGGATTTCTTTCCGTTTTTCAGCTGAAGCAGGTTCGACATCGTTTGATCCTAATCGAAGACGGACTGTCCCGAAGTCGAGTCGCGCGTTGCTAACGAGGCGCAAACGCACTTGTCAAAATCCCTTCATGAACACCGGCCCTAGTGATGAGTGATTTCAAACATCTTGGAATTGGTTTTGCAACGCTATCTTTTGCGGGATGTTTAATCCTGAAGCTGCCGGAAGGATTCGGCGGCGGGCCCCAAGATTGCGGGTCTTTCACGGAGGAAGAGCGAATGGATTCTCTGAAGATCACGCCCGAGATCGGGCCCACTCACGAAGAGCGTCTGGCTGAGCACCAAGCGCGCTACATGACTGAACATTCGACCTGCGCGATGTGCGACAGCCATCTCGAGATCCGCCACGAGGTTCGCCTCGCGGAATTAAAGGTGAAGGAGGAAGCACACTGCCCGAGTTGCGGTATCCGTGTGCGCTCGAGCCATCATCTCATGCACTGATCTCATGCCCTAAATTTTGGCGCGTCAGGTTTTTGACGCCTCCACCGTCAAAAACAGGCTGAACATCGCCAAGTTTTTGACGGCCGTCCCCCTCGCGACGCCTCTCTCATCCCCAGTTCGGAATCGCCCTCAAACCCGACCTTCATCTCATTGCGCGGCGCAAAGCGCGGTGCGTTCACGCCTGTCTTTGTCGAGCTTAAGAATTCAAACCTTTGACTCGGAACCTTTGATTCATAAACCAGGGAGAAGAGATGAGATCGCCGAGATTTGCCATTCTTCTATCGCTCGTGGCTTCGATTTTGATGACCCTCATTTTCACAGCCGCTCCCGCGCACGCAAAAGAAGATCCAAAATCCGAAAAGAAAGCAGGAGAAAAAAAGATGGCCGCCAACCCGATCGTCGTGATGGAAACTTCCTTGAGCCCCGACCCGATTGAAATCGAACTCTTTGCCGACAAGGCCCCGATCTCGGTCGAAAACTTTCTCAAGTATGTGAACGATGGATTTTACAACTGCACGATCTTTCACCGCGTGATCGACGGCTTTATGATCCAAGGTGGCGGCTTCTCCGAGCAGATGTCGCAAAAACCCACCCGCGAAAAAATCAAGAACGAAGCCGAGAACGGTCTGAAGAACACGAAGTACACTCTCGCCATGGCCCGCACGAACGAGGTCGATAGCGCGACGGCTCAGTTCTTCATCAACGTCAAAGACAATGACTTCTTGAACCACCAGAACAAAATGAATTTCGGCTACGCCGTCTTCGGCAAAGTCGTTAAGGGCACGGAAGTCGTCGACAAGATCAAGGGTGTCGCCACGACATTCAAACAGGGTCACGAAAACGTGCCCGTCACTCCCGTCGTCATCAAATCGGTCAAGAAAAAGTAAGGGATCCGGAGCGGGACTCTCCCGCTTCGAACCAACCGATTCATGGAACAAACGATTTCGGAAGTGTTCTCGCAGTACGCGTACTCGCCGTGGCTCGTCTACGGCGCGATTTGCCTTTTCATGCTGTTGAGCGCGTTCGGGCTTCCGCTGCCCGAGGAGCTCGTGCTGATCAGCGCGGGCTTCGTGGGCTACATGAGCTTGAATCCCGAGCTCTACCCGCCTCCATCAGCCGACGCGAAGAGCGTCAACGTGTATGTGCTCGCCGCCGTGTCTTTCTTTGCGGTGATCGGCGCGGATTTTCTGATCTACTACATCGGACGATGGATCGGCCCACCGCTATTTAAACGTCGCTGGTTTACACGCCTCGTGAGCGAAGCCAACCTCGAGAAAATCCGCGGTTGGATGCACAAGTGGGGATATTGGGCGGTGATTTTGTTCCGCTTCACACCCGGCGTTCGCTTTCCGGGTCACCTGATGTGCGGTGCGATGGGTCTCTCGCGCTGGAAGTTCATCGCGATCGATTCGATCGCGGCGGGTCTCTCGGTTCCCACGCAAGTTTTACTCGTCTCTTTTTACGGTGAGTACATCCTGAAGTACTTCAAGCAGTTCAAGATCTACGTAATCAGCATCGCGATCACGGGCGTGATCATCTTCCTCATCTATAAGTGGTTCCAGCAACGCCGCACACCGGTTCCTAGAGCTTAGAGATAAAGACCTGAATACTCCTGCAGGAACAAAGGATCCGCTGAATCGCCATCGCCGCTGCAAACAACAGCGGCCTTGATCCCACCTTCAGCGGCGGCTTCTGCGACGGCTTCTTTAAGAATTTGTCCCCCCGTTGACGTGACCTTCATCCTCGCATCGCCTGCGGAGCCGCGACGTTTCACCCGGAAAATTCCTTCGGGGGTTGCGCATGGCGTTTCAGGAGTCACCACTCCTCCGACCGGAGTGATATCAACGTTCGCATCAAATGGCGTGCTCATCTCAGGATATTGTACCGCTGACTCAGAACCCACGAGTCGCACGCTGACCCCCGATGCTGAGACGTAAGAGGCTCGACGCGTCTTACGATCGACCTTGAAAACTGCATCACTGACGCTCGCCGTGAGTGTTCCGTTGCGCCGGATCTCGCCGAGAACGTAGTCAAATTGGCTCTTCTGCTCACTGTTGATTCTGTAGGTGGCCGTTTTCTCGTCGGACGAAACGAACTCAATCGAAACACCACCCGACTTCGAGACGAGCGCCTCGTGAGACGAACCTTGAATCAAAGAGAGTCTGACATTCATGTCGAGCACGTCGATTGAGATTGCCACGGGAACAACGGTCGCCACATCGAAGTCAGCACCATTCTGCCCGGGATAAGGTTTGTCATAGGAGACCAGGTACCGCTCGCGCCCGGAGAGTTCTCCCATGGCGGCTTTTGTTTCGGTGGATTCTTCTCGACAACGGTAAGACACCACGAAACGCTCCGAGAAGGCCGGCTTTTGACCCTCGGTCGCGGGCGATTCCTTTAAAAGTTTCGCGCAACCGAAGTCCCAAGTCTGATTGGGCGGAAGATAAACGCGTTGTTTGAAATCTGCCTGAAAGCCCAAGCCGACGGCATTTTCCAAGGCCTTGCGTACGACCGCAAGTTGCGCGAGGCCGTGTCGGGTGAGCTCCAGATCGTTCTTTGCGATGAGCGCGGAGAGTTCAGGCCTATTCTCCGCCTTCGGCTTTGGTTGAGTATGAATAACCGGAGGGGGTTGATCATCCGATCCGCAAGCCGCGAGTCCAAAGATGATCAGGGGAAGAAACAAAGAAGCTTTCACTTTCAGCCAACCTCCATCAAGAGTTCCCTGCTCCCCCGATTTAGGAGATCGTGGCAGAAATGTCCAATCCCGCGCCAATTGTTACAGATTGACCACATTAAGTGGAGGTCTTGCGTCCACAAACGAGAGCCATCACCGGAAGGCCGCCGTTTGAGAAGCGAATATGACCGACCTGCTCCCAGCTCACGGGAAACTTCAATTTGAGTGGCTGAATTTTTTCGGGGAGCAAAAAAAGAACTCGCTCCGGCTGAACAACATTCTCCGCAGCCACGAAGAGTCGTTCATAGTACTCTGAAAGTCGACCCTCGACGCGAATTCGCTCCCCGTAAGGAGGATTCGCAATGAGCCAACGCTTCTTTCCACGAGGGAGAGGTGATGCGGAGAAAAAGTCAGCCTCGATCAGCTGAAGTGGCTTATCTCCCACCGCTCCCGTCAAATTTTCGGCCGCTGCAAGTCTTGTCTTCGCATCCGCCTCAAAGCCCACGAAGGAAGTATACGGCGAAACTGTCTTGGCACGATAAACTTCTTTCGTTTGGTTCACCCAACGATCGAACGCGAATTTTCGCGAAGAAACAGGACCTCGAAGTCCCGCCGCTTCCATCAGGAAAGTGCCTCCGCCCGTCATCGGATCCACAAGTTCAACGCCGTCTTTCGGCATTCCGAAACTCTCAAGATAAAGTAGAAGTGACGCCGCGATGGTTTCGCGCAAAGGCGCATCTGAGGAGAGTGGACGTAAACCTCTTTTGTGGAGAATCTCACCCGAGGTATCGAGGCTGACGAAACAAACATCATCCTCGAAGCGAACGAAAACCGTTTGCGCCTCTGTTTTCGCCTCCGCGGGTTTCACGGCGGGCGCGCCTCGCTTCTTGAGGTAGAATTTTCTTCCATCCTCGCAAGTCGACTCGATTCGCTTTTTCATTTTGAGTCGCGACGTTTTCGTGGTCGCGTGGAACTCGACCGGCTGCGAGTCGTCGATCCAATTCATCCACGGGAGGTTCGATATCTTTTTGTAGAGCTTGGGAAAATCTCGGCAGCCGAAATCCGCCACGCGCATGAGAATCCGGGTCGGAACTTTCAGCACCCGGTTCAGCGCGAGTCCCTCCGAGAGCGGCAGGGCGACTTCGATCCCGCCCCGACTCAAAACAGGCTCAACCGTGACTTGCCAATCGCGGAGTTCGCGCGCGGCGATCTCCTCAAATCCCGGCGTGACGATGAGATAGAAATTGTAAATTTGTCCGGCTTCCGTCATCGCTCGCTCGCGGTCTCTCAATTGGTTTCACGTGTTGCTAAATCAACGAATCTCGGCCGAGACGCCTGCCTGGCGGGTATTGCAACACATCAACCACCCGGCTTTACTCATCGTTTTCGTTCTTCAAGGTTCCTGTTGATACCCGAGTTGACGGAGTTTTCCTACTCTTCGAATCCGACCGCGTCAAAAAAGCCGTTGCGCGCGAAGAAGTGACCTGGTAGCCCCTGGACCCAGTTTGACTTTTCAACCTCAAAAGGGGGAACCATGCGTTTTCTTTCTACATTGGCTGCTTTGGGCGCGGCACTCACTCTTGCCCAAGCATCTGTTGCCACTGCTGGCGAGCTCGACAACGAAGCTTCAGTTACGAACAAAGCTCAGCTCGGCAAAGACCTTCCCGCGACACTCGTTGTCCGCGTAAACAACAAAACAAAGGCAGTTGAGGTTCTTCACACGAACCAAAAACTCTCTAAGTCCGCGACCAGCAAAGCGCAAATGGCGAAAGCTGAGTTCGTTGCTATGGGTCTCCAAGACAAAATGCACGCGAGCGAACTCGACCGCGACAGCTCAAGCTCGTCTTGGTACTTCTGCTTCCCGAACTACAACTGGTATCAGCCGTCGTATTACTACTCGGGTTACCAGTACAGCTACTCGAACTACTGGTCGTATAACTACGGCGGCTACAGCTACAACTACTACAGCAACCCCTACTGGGGCGGCTACGGCGGTGGTTACGGTGGCTTCGGTGGCGGCTACGGCGGCTGGGGTTACTAAGCCGACTCGCCTCTGGCGACTGTGAAAACAAGTGCCGGCTCTCGCGCCCGATGGCTTCCGAGAGACCGGCATTTTTTTTAACTGAGCCGAATTCCTTCACTTTCCTCACCGCGTCGGGCATGCCCTAGGTTGTCTAAGCTCGTTCGACATTTAAGCCTTTGGTGAGGTGAGTATGCTTAAGCGCACCGTCCTTCTTCTCTTTCTCGCGCCCGTTCTCATGATTCCCACGGCCGATGCGGCCCAGGAAAAAGCCTTTAAGAACCTCCGGCAAATCGCAACTGATGCGGGGTTCTACAACTACCGCTCGGTGACCGCACGTCGAACGCTGAAGGTCGCCATCCTCGATAACGGTTTCAAAGGCTACGAGGAGCAGATCGGAAAAACTCTCCCATCGGATACCCAGTACCATGCGGGTCCCGTTTCCGTTGATGCCAAAACCGAAGAGAGTCACGGACTCGCGATGGCACAAATCGTGAGCGGCCTCCTCACTGAAGCGGCCCCCCGCTTGACCTACGAACTTCACCTTTTTTCGGCATTCGGTTTCTCAAATTTGAAGAGTGCCGTCGAGACGGTCGCTCGCGACAAATTCGACGTTGTCCTTTACTCGCAGGTCTGGGAGTACGGCGGAAACGGAGACGGTCGCGGCTTCGTCAACCACGTCGTGAACCAAGCCGCTCAGAGCGGCGCACTCTGGATCAATGCCGCCGGTAACGTCGGAAATGGCACGTACCGCGGAAAAATCGAAAAGGGCACGGACGATTGGGCGAAGCTTCCCGGCGCAAACAACGGCGTCGCCGTTCGCTGCCAAAAGAACTCAAAGAACAAATGCATGGTCCGCGTGGTGCTCAGCTGGAACGATTTCTCGGATGACTCCGAGACGGGCACCGACAAGGATCTCGATCTCGTTCTCACCGATGATGCTTCAAAGATCGTGGGGACCTCGGCGCTGACGCAAATGAAGCAAATTCCCGAGGGAACTGCCGGTGCGTCTCTCTATCCTCGCGAAATCATCCAGACGGAAGTGAAGCCGGGCCTTTACTACGTGCGGGCAAAGATTCGCAGTTCGAACTTTGATAAGAAGCACGACGAACTTCGGGTCACGGTGAGCGGTGACTTCGTTCAACTTCAAAACGCCTCGAAGGGCGAAACGCTCCTAAGCCCCGCGGATAACGAAAATGTGATCACCGTTGGCGCGAGTGATTCCGAGAAGAGCTCGTTTTCGAAACTTTATAGCAAGCCCGAACTCCTCGTCCCTTCTGAAATCATCGTCAGCGAAGACGAAACATTTAAGGGAAGCTCCAACTCAGCGGCGATCACCGCTGCCGGAGTCACGCTCCTGAAGGCCGTGCAACCAAAATTGACCCGCACGCGCGTGCTAGCGCTCTTGGGTGCAAACGGCGGCGCGATGCCTCTCGGCGAGGGCGCGGGCCTTCCCTTGGAACTCTTGGGCTTCGGCCCGACGAGCCGCAACTGCTTTAAGCTCACGACTCTTCCGTTCTACCCGCGTGCACTGCAGGAATTGATCGATACGGAAACATTCATCGTCGAGACCACGCACGGACCGAAGATCTTCACGACGGATGATCCGTTCGAACTTCTCGGACGTGACCGCGTGGATCAAGACGATATGCTCATCGTGCGACCCGAAGGTTTTGATCAGCTTCCGCGCTCAAGCCAGCCGTTCCTTCCGCAGGGAGTTTTCGAGGTCGTTCAACAGCCGGCGGGTCAGACGATCTGCTCTCGCGGAACGAACCGTGGCCCGATCGATGGCGTCTATGCTTCTCACTTGCGCATGCCACGCCCGACGGACGTTCGTTAATGGCGAAAACGATGCAGACTCAAATTGAAGTCGCGACACCGGGTCAGGGTCTGCATCGCATCACGGGACAAGTTGAAGCGGCGCTCGCTGATATGCGTGCCGGCACGGGTCTCCTGAACATTTTCATCCAACATACTTCGGCTTCTCTTTTGATTCAGGAGAACGCAGATCCCACGGCGAAGCGAGATCTCGAGGAGTTCTTGGGGCGACTCGTTCCCGAAAACCAGTCTTGGCATCGACATCTCGACGAGGGACCGGACGACACCGTCTCTCACATGAAGTCGTCGATCACGGCGACGTCTGTCACCATCCCGTTGCGTGACGGGCGCCTGCTGCTCGGGACCTGGCAGGGAATTTATCTCTGGGAACATCGACGAGCGGCCCATAGACGAAAGCTCGTGCTCACGCTCATCGGATAAACTCATTTATTTCTGTTTAGAAAACATAGGTCAGAAGGGCGCCGACACGGTCGTTTCCGCGGAAGCGGCTGATGAAACCTGGATTCTCATCTTCGGGCAGACGACTCGCCAAGAAATCGGCGTAAATGCCGAACTGCCAGTTTTCACGCGTAGCAAGGCGGAGATCGGTCATGAGGACTGAGCCCCGCTCAGAAAACTCTTCGATCCAGCGGAGTCCGTGTTCAACCGACCATCCCTTCACACGTGCAAAGCGACCACGCCATTCCAGGCTCGCGGCTTGGCGGTACATGGTGCGCGCACCAAACGGGTTTTGCTCGGGCTTGACGCTCCCCTTACTTACAAGAGTCGCCTCACCGCCGATGGAGTGGAGAGTTCCGAGGCGAATCCACGGGACGTAGTTCTCGCCGCTTCCAAGTTGGAAATCGACGCTCGGGCTGACGAGGTAGAGTGGCTCGTAGGTTTGCCACGTGAGTCCGGGCGCGATCCTCTCGGAGTCGCTGATATCGGCGAGACCGGAAAGACGAAAAGCCGACGTCTTCGCGTGGTGGGAGAACTCGAGCGAGGCCAGATTATGATACGCGACTTGCGGAAAAATGGTGACGCTCGCTTCGGGATTCAGACTGTCAGTGACGAGGACACCCTGAAACGGGAGCGAGAGTTGATTGCGGGGCTTCTTGACGTAAGAGGTTTGGGTTCGAAACCCTTGAGGCCCGCCCGTGCGGAAAATGAAGCCGCCTGATGCGTGCTGGATAACCGAGCCAACTGTGGGAGTCTCGATTCTGTAACGAAGAGGTGTGCCCTTTGAAACGAGCACGACCCGGTCCGCCGGCTCGGAGAACCAGGCGTTGTTCGTGTGGAACTTTCCGTCTTGGAGTTCGTAGTTGGGTCCTTGTTCCGGAATGTAGATGGCGCTACCAAACAATATCAGTTGAGCATTGTCCCAGTTGAACTCGCCGAAAATTCCGGTGAGACCCTGCTCTGAAGGGCGCAAGGAATCAAATCGGTTCAAAGGTTGAGAAAGCCCGAGAGTCCAGTAGGAGTCGAGTTCACTCCACGATTCGCGTTTTCTTCCGGCGAACACCCTCTGGCGACTCTCGTGAGGTGTCCATAGCAAGTGCGCCTCGGGAACTTCAAACGAAGTTTGTTTTTCGACCGCCGTATCGAAGCTCGCTCCGATTTCCAGGAGGCCACCGATGGGTTTGCCATCGGAGCGGGTGCGAAGCCGAGTCGAGAGGCGCGTGGAATCGGCGTGGTGCTTCGGGGGGCTCTCGCGGTTGAGGAAACTCTCCTCACCCACGCTCACGCTGAGTTCATCAAGAGAACGGCTTTGCGGTGTGAGAGACGGAAAGGACGTCGAGAGCGACGGCACGGCATGCGCGACACTCCCTACCAGGAGTGCTAGCCAACACATCGGCATTTTTAAGGTTTTAAGAAGACGCAAAAGCCACCGCCTGGTGGCTCAAAGAACTGCAAGAAGCGAGCGCGCGCTCGCCATTCTTGGTAACGAATTAAGGCTGTGCGGGCGTTGGTTCTAGCAAGGGTCGCGAGAGTCTCCGTGGAGTTTTTTCACTGCGGACGGAACGACTGACCCAGACGAAATCGGCACGAGGACCCCAATCCGAGCGGGGTTTCATGAGTGAATCCTCCTCATGACTGCTTAAGCCCGCCAAGTTCACTTGGGATAGCGTTAACACTTGGGTCACGCCGCGAGCGAGCAAACGATCCGGTAAACCTCCGCCGTACGCGGCGTGAAAATCACCAACGATGATGACGAGTCGCTGCTTGGGATGAGCCTTTAAGAACTCGGCAGCCGTAAACGCCATGGTCTCGTCCCACGTGGACTGCGCTTCGAAATAGCGCTGAATCTTTTCCTCTGGAACGTGGCCCTTCATCGTATCGCGGAATCGCTCATAGTATTTTGCGTTTCCGAGAGTGAAACCCGAAGGAAGTTCAGCCCGTTCTTTCTCGGTTAAACCCGCGATCCCCACTTTTGAGATTTTGCCGGTGAGAGTACGGGCGGCATTGAGAGCGAGTGTGGTTCCAGCGTGGTCCCTCGGAAAGAGGACTTGGCTTCGATAATTGGCGAACGTGTTGCCTCCCCAGCCGACGGCTTTGAGGAAGTCAGGCTCCGCGATGGTTCCCGCAAGGTACTGATCCACGAACGTTTGGTGAGGACGCGCGAAGAACTCCATGCCGACGCTCACCGGCGTGAGTCTCTGATTGGCGAGTTCTCCTAGGAAAGCCATTTGGTTTTCGTGATGTGCTTTCAGATCGTGCTCTTCGCTGACGATCGCGACACCACCGGGCTCAAGGCTTGACACGACGGCGGCGAGAGTTGTCGCCGCTCCGGTTCGGCCATCATAAATAGCATTTGTTTTCCAGGCGGAGGCGCATGCGGCTTGCGACACGAAGATCATCGCGAGGGCGACACAAGTTCTCATACTTTCGAGCTCCAGGATTAGAGGCTTTTAGCGAAAGCTCTAATCTGCTCGACAACCCACGATCCGTCATCAAGCGGCAAGTCGTGACCGGCGGTGGGGTGCTGGGCGAATTTGGCATGCCAGCGATCCGCGATGGTCTTGGAGCAGGAAGGATCAACCATGCGGTCCTGGGCACTCGAGAGGACCAGGACCGGAATCGGAGGTTGCCGCAGAGTGCTGGAAAAGCGAGATGCCGCCAGGAGTTGGCGCGTCAGGTTCTCGAGACTCACGGGTCTCTCGAGATAAAGTCCCGCCCACTCTTGAGCCGTCTGGTGATGAATGTCGGGGCGATTACTGATCATTTTCAGAATATTCAACTCGCGCTCGACGGCTTCTTTCGCCCGAAGGATGTGGAAAAAATGTTTATAGCTGGGCGGGCTTAGGCGCTTAAACAGTGGAGAAAATCCCTTGAAGCTCGTGTTGATGAGAACGCAGCCCTTGAAGTCATCGGGCCATCTCTCAAGCCACCGCGCAGCGACCATCCCGCCGAGAGAAATTGCGACCAAGTAAGTGGTCGATGCGGGTTTGAAGCCCTCGCGGCGCTGGCGTTCGCGAATTTCTAAAAACTTGGTGCGCATGAACTCCGTGATCTCGGAAATCGAGATGGGAGATCTCATTTCGGAGTAGCGACCCGCACCTGGAAGGTCGATGGCATCAACGCGCGTGATTTCACCCTGCGGGCTCATGACGCTTTCGAGTTCTTGCGGGAAATTTCCCCAGTGTCTTGATTCGCGAGCGAGGCCGCGAATCAGAATCCATTGCGTGTCGATTTTCTTGTTCGCTTCACTCATACCACAAATCCATCGCACGCCTGTGCAGTTGACGACGCGTCTCTTCATCGAGTTGTGTCCACGTTTCGGGGCTCACGATCGCACGTTGAAGACAATCAAAGAGCGTCAGATGACGTCGCAGAATTCTCTGCATCCGATGCGGGAGAATCGGATTGAACGCGCCCAGGCTCGAAAAAAGTTGCCGCGGGTTTTTCTTTAACCAGATCCAACTCCCGAGTTCCAAGGTCCAAGGGAGGAAGAGGTCGCCCGAAGATTCCTGTAGCTTGCGATCGTAGAGCCAATCCCACAGATCACCGTGGGTGGTATAGCTTTTCGCCTGCGGTTCAATCTTATAAATGTGATTCGGGTAGCTCCGGTCGAAGACCCGTTTGAGCGCCGTGATTTCGGCGATGTGGGGTGGGGCCTTCTTTGAACGTGCGTACGGAAACCAAAGGCGGTCCACCGAGCCGAAACCCGAATGCACGTCCACGGCGAGCCCGAGGCGCGATGGGAAAATCTCGCGCGCGACGTAATCGCAGAGGGTGCGGGATGCGAGCTCCATAGACTCGGCTGACTGCGTGTCGCCCCGATACCATGGGAGCCAGTTCGAATATGTTTGGCCGCCCAAGAGGAACGCCGGTTCTTCATCCGCCGTGACGGGCGCGTTCCGCATGAGGTCGACTCCCCGCCCATTGGAACGTTTGGTTAAAAACATGCCGACGGGATTGACGATGGGAAGAAAGACCAAACGCGAGCGCTCGAGCCGTTCGCGAGCGGATTTATCCCAGGTCAAAACTTCGGAGACCGTTTGCAGGAATGCGATGACGACGGATGAACCGATCCGTTCCAAGCCGTGGACACCGCCGATGATCCCGAGGCAGGGAGCGGTCTTGTCCTCGCTTCCGAAGGCGACGCTATAGATCGGGAACTCAAAGCCTTCATGCTGAACCGTGGATTCCACCTGAACGCGCGCGCGCGACGTAAGCCCCGAGAGAATTTTTTCGAGAGTCACGAGCTCGGGCAAACGCTTTGAGATTTTCAGCTGGATCTCGGGATCCCTTTGGGCCGCTCTGAACATAGTAAGAGAATAAATTGCTTTCAAAAAAACGACAACGTAACCACCGCGGAACCCGACTCGTGACAAGAACCCTTGAAGCGAGTTACTCGAATGCCATGGCATCAGAACTTTCACCGACTCGACTCGACCACTTGCGCATTCTCTTTGAGGATGACGATCTGATCGCCGTCGATAAGCCACCGGGGATTCCCAGTCAGCCAACACTCGATCCCCGTCGCTTTCACATGGCTCTCGCGGTCGAGCTGGCACTTCGCGCTCGCGGTGAAGCTTCCGTCTACGTCGGTCAGCACCAACGGCTGGATCTCGACACGTCGGGCGTCCTCCTGTTCACGAAAGCGAAGCGTGCGAACAAGAACCTCGGCGAGCAGTTTCGCGAGCATCGCCTTCAAAAAACGTACGTCGCGCTCGTCGCGAGTTCGCGACTTCAAGTCGGTTCTCAATGGGAAGTCCGCAATCACCTTGCAATCGAGAGCAAGAGCTCGGGCCGCTTGAAGTCTGTGCGTTCGGGAGGAGACTACGCGGAGACGAAGTTTGAAGTGCTCAGCACATCCGAGCGCTCAAGCCTCATCGAAGCTCGGCCGCGCACGGGACGCCGCCACCAAATCCGCGTGCACTTGGCAGAACGCGGGCTTCCGATTTTAGGTGACGCCACCTACGCGAGGCCGGGGGTTCGCGACCTCGCACCCAGGCTCATGCTTCATGCCCGAAGACTTGAGCTTCAGCATCCCGTGACGGGCGCGGAGCTCGTGATCGAAGCGCCGCTTCCGAAGGATTTTCTCGAGGTCATGAGCCGGTTTGGCCTTTAGCGTGACATAGAGCAGACGGGATCTTGGACGAGCAAGACACGCTCGATTCCGTCAACCGATAGGACTTCTTCCGCGCGCACGTGCATCAGGCACGGCTGGGCATTCGCGGTGAGCACGATCGTGATCTCGTGAGATGATCCGGCTGCACCGTCTTCAGATTTGACTTCAACTTTCTGGATGGGATTGCCGCCGAGTTTCGATTGAACCTGCGAGTCCTTGAGGATTGCGCTTAAGCTAGCGCCATCGAGTTGAGAAGCCGCGAAGCTCACGACCGGAGTGAGAGGTAGTAAAAGCGATAACGAGAAAGCGAAAGACTTTAGGTAGTTCATCGGTTCCGTCTCCTGAATGAGGTCCCCGCGACCTCGATTCTAAGAGAGAGCAACGGATGTGCCCGACTGGAACCACCACGATTCATCCCGCCGCTAGCTATGGCTCGATCGCCTGAAGTGGCTGTGAACTGACTAAGAATTTGACACTTCGAAACGCTCGCCTGGGTTTATTTACTTTTGGCATTTGGGGCACCAGTAGGTGCTACGGCCACCAATGACTTTTGAGCGAATTTTCGCTCCGCAGACACGACAGGGTTCTCCGCCGCGATCGTACACTTGGTGAGCGTGTTGGAAACCGCCTTCTTCGCCGCCCGCCTGTCGATAATCCCGGATCGAAGATCCGCCCGCGAGGATCGCCTCTTCGAGCACCGATCGACACGCGAGCGCCAGCCGGTCGGCCTCGTGACGACTCAGTCGGCCCGCCGCACGCGTGGGTTTTAGTCCGGCACGGAAGAGGGCTTCGGAGGCGTAGATGTTTCCCACGCCCACGACGACCCGCTGATCCATAATGAAGACTTTGATCGCGATTTTTCGTTTACGTGAAATCGCATGGAGGAACTCGCCGTGAAACGAAATGGCATCAAGAGGTTCGACGCCGAGTCCTTTGAGTCTCACGTGGCTCGACTCTTGCCCCGGCTTGATGAGATCGAGCATGCCGAAGCGGCGCGGATCTCGGAACGCGAGTCGCCGGCCGCTTCCCAACCGTATGTAGCAGTGGTCGTGAATATCTTCTTCACCCGCATTCACCAGTCGCCACGATCCCGTCATCCCGAGATGATTGAGCAGGGTTCCCTTCGGCGTATCGATGAGGAGGTATTTCGCGCGCCGACGGACGCGCTCGACTCTCTGGCCTTTCAGCACGCGCGGAAGATCTTGCGGAATGGGAAAGCGAATATCCGCACGCTTCAATTCGATCTCTTCGATCACGGGATCGTCGCGCAAAATTTTTTCGAGCCCCGATCGGACCGTTTCAACTTCCGGTAGTTCCGGCATTTCTCCTCCAATGAGAGAGGGCCATTCCCGCTAGGAGACTCGCGACAAAAACCACCGGAGCCAACGAGAAAGTTGCAAGCGAGGTGATCGCAGGAGCGGGGCAATAGCCGGCGAGGCCCCACCCGATTCCGAAGAGCACCGCTCCCAAAATCAAAGGGCCATCGATTGTTTTCTTTGTGGGAATATGAAAACGATCGCCGAGAATCGGCGCCTTGCGCCTCACGATCCATCGGTACATGACGATGTGAATCGCGAGCGCTCCGAACATGACAAAGATCAACGAAGGATCCCAATCGCCGAAGAGATCGAGAAAACCAACGACCCGCCTCGGCTGCGTCATACCGCCGAGCCCGAGTCCAAGAGCAAAGATCAATCCCACAAAAAATGCCGCGACACCCGCCATCACTGGCCTCCCGTGATCAATCTAAAGACCGTGGCCGTCAAGATGCCGAACACCATGAAGATGAGAGTGGCGAGAATTGAGCGAGGCGAGAAGCGGCTGATGCCACAAATGCCATGGCCACTGGTACATCCTCCTCCCACGGAAGTTCCGTATCCGACGAGAAGTCCCGCCACGATCAAAAGAGGGAGGGATCGATCGAGATCATTCTCAAGGAGATCGGGATTCAGCGCGCGCAGAATGAGTCCACCCGAAAAAAGACCGAGCAGAAAAAGAACGCGCCAAGCGGAATCGCCGCGAGTCTTCCGAAAAAGATTTGTGAGCACTCCGCCCAGAATGCCGCTGACCCCGGCCACGCGGCCGTTGAGAACGAGCATCAGGGAAACGGCAACACCGATCGTCACTCCACCTGCGAGAGGAAGTAGATATTCACCCATGGACGGTGAATCTAGTAGATCGTTGCGGGACCTGCCATCCTAAAGTTGATGCGTAGGTCTTAGGATGCGGTGCCTCTCACGAGGTTTCCGCCGGAAAGGTTTTTGGCGCGCTCGATGGCGTCCGCGAGTTCGTGGGGCTTCATGGGCTTTGCAAGATAATCGGACATGCCGGCGTCGAGACACTTCTCGCGGTCGCCAGCCATGGCGTTTGCCGTGAGCGCGATGATCGGGATGTCTCCGCCCAAGCGCTCCTGTCGAATCACGCGCGTTGCTTCGTAGCCGTCCATCTCGGGCATCTGACAGTCCATGAGGATCATGTCGTATGGGCCTGTTCGCAGCGCCTCCACGGCCTCAAGGCCATTGGCGACGGCGACTGCGGTATGTCCCATCTTCTCGAGCATCTTCACCGCGATCACCTGATTGACCGAATTGTCCTCGGCGACGAGTATTCGCATGCGCGTGCCGGAGGGTTCGAGTGCGACGGGGGCCGTCTTTTGCTGCACGATCTCGGCACCGAGGCCGAACGGAATTTTGAACCAGAATGTGGAACCTTTACCCTCTTCACTTTCGACGCCGATTTCACCTTTCATCATCTCGACCAGGTGCTTGCTGATGGAGAGACCGAGGCCGGTGCCGCCGAACTTACGAGTGGTGGACGAATCCACTTGCGAGAAGGTTTGAAACATTCTCTTCAGGCCCTCGGGCGATATTCCGATTCCCGAATCAACAACCGCAAACTTCAGCACGACGCCGCTCTGAGAGCGAGAGACGAGGGAAATTTCGATGACGACGTGGCCCTCGCGAGTGAATTTGATCGCGTTTCCGACGAGGTTGAGAAGAACTTGTCGAACTCGAGTCGGATCTCCGTTGATGGAGCGAGGTAGATCTTTCGCAAGCGAACGAGCGAGGCGCAAACCTTTGGAACGAACGTTAAACGAAAGCGTTCGCTCGATGTCGTCGACGACTTGCTCGAGATCGAAATCGATCGCCTCGAAAGTGACTTTCCCCGCTTCGATTTTGGAGAAATCGAG
>SXSP01000360.1 GCA_005792225.1 Bdellovibrionales bacterium
CTTTTCTTTGCACTTCGTTGCGGGCTTCGGGCGTGAGGCCCGCGTGGTAGAAACCGACGCCGTCGAAGGACAGACTGAGTTCGGTCGCGAGGGATTCCGTCATTTGACGGGTTCCGCAGTAGATGAGCACGCGGCCCTCTGGCGTTCGTCGAACGGCGGTTTTAATCATTTCGATTTTTTGGTCGTCGGCCTCGCAGATGACGACTTGGTAGAAAAGATTGGGTCGGTAAAACCCGCGAACGTGGCGCTCGGGTTTTCTTAGATCCAAACTCCGAACGATATCGTCGAGGACCGGCGGAGTTGCCGTCGCGGTCAAAGCGAGGATCGGAACGGAAGGTTTGAGTTCGCGGAGCAAACGAAGTTTATCGTAGTCGGGCCTGAAATCAGGCCCCCACTGGGAGACGCAGTGGGCTTCGTCGATCGCGAAGAGGCCGACGTCTTGCGTACGAATCCACGTCGCGAAGCCGTCTTTTTGAACTCTCTCGGGCGAGAGATAGAGAAGAAAGGCTCCGCCCTCGCGGATCTCGCTGAAGTAGCGCTTCTTTTCTTCGATGTCTTGGCCCGAATGCAGGCATCCCGCTCGCAAACCTAAACCGCGGAGATTGCGGACTTGATCTCGCATCAATGCGATGAGCGGCGAGATCACGATCACGAGTCGATTCATGGCATAGGCCGGAAGTTGGTAACAGAGGCTCTTACCTCCACCCGTCGGCATGACAGCCATGGTGTCTCGACCTTCGAGAACGGAGGCGAGAATGCCGCGTTGGCCTTTGCGGAAATCCTGCAAAAGAAAACGCTCATGCAGAACTCGGAGCAATGGATCGCGACCAGTCGTTTCAACAGCGGTTTCGAGCAAAGGGGGACCTCATCCTTGAAGAAAAGGGGTGCTGAACTTTACCTGAAGCAAAGTCCTTGCGCAGCTTCAACTTCAATGGATGAGGCAATGGCCCAAGCGTGCGCCCGGGCTCCGACCTCAATGGCGGACAATATTGTTTAAATCAGGCGTCGCCACTTGGGGAGTGCCGCGGCGCGACTGCCAAAATCCGATTCCGGCCGCCGTCGCGAGACCGAGCCCAGTCGCGATGAGAGCTGCCGCGCCGGGATGAAGGGCCGCCGCGGTGTAGGCGCTCGTTTTCATCACGCGACCCGGGTAGGCGCCGCGCGTTTTTCCGTCCTTCGGAACGGAAGTCAATGCGGGTTCCTGTTTTTCGGAATCAAGGTTGGCGTCACTCTGCCCGTTTTCCATCATGGCTTTTTCCATGTAGAGGTCAGCAAGGCGCGGAAGGAATGTTTCGAGAAGAGAAATGAACTTCGCCGAACCTCCGACATAAACGTCGCGCTTCATTGTCACCGCGCACTCGAGGATCGCGCTCGCGACGATTTCGGGGGCGTAGACCGGAGGCGTGTGAACCGGGTGATGATCCATGTGATTGATACCGTGTTCGGGGAACGGAGTATCAATTGCAGCCGGCTTCACGAGCGAAACCGAAATCGGGAATCCCTCCGCTTCCAGCTCCATTCTGAGCGCATCGGTGTAAGCTTTCACCGCGTGCTTGGAGGCCGAGTACATGCCTTGAATCGGCATCGCGCGCTCGGACGCAATACTTCCGATATTGATGAGAGCTCCGCCGGTTTTGCGTAAGACAGGAATCGCGGCACGGCAGCCATGAACGACACCCCAGAAGTTCACGTCGAAGAGTCTGCGCTTTTCCGCAAGCGGAACTTCAATCAGTTTTCCGTAAATGGATGCGCCGGCGTTGTTTACCCAAGTATCGAAGCCGCCGAATTCGCTGATCGCGCGGTCGGCAACCGCCTTCACTTGATCGGCTTCAGCGACGTCGCACTCAACCGCGATGGCGTGTCCGCCTTTTTCTGAAATTTCGCTGCAGATTTTTTCGAGTGCTTCGCGGTTACGGGATGCGAGTACGAGACGCGCGCCTTTTTCTGCGGCCATCTTCGCGGTCGCGAGACCGATGCCGCTCGAAGCGCCCGTGATGACGATCACTTGATCCTTCAGACTCTTGAGCTGGATTCGCTGCTGACTGCTCACCTGCTGTTCCCCCCTGTTGAATTTAGAGTTGGTGCTTGAAATGGAGCTTTAAACGCAACAAGACGCGAGGTGAACCGACGGGTTTTCACCCACAAGCCGGCTCGCCTCGCGCCTAAAGCGAGTTTGATTTTTTAGATGCCGCGATTACATGTGAGTCGTGCGGCCGCGAACTGCAGTTCTGTAAATGAACAGAACGAGCATTGCACCGACCACGCTTGCCAAGAAGCCCGCGGGTTCACCGGAGTCATAGAGTCCGAGCGCCGAGCCGAGATAGCCCGCGATCACGGAACCAACGATACCGAGAATGACAGTCATGATGAAGCCAGCCGGATCACGACCGGGCATCAAAGCGCGAGCAACCAAACCGATAACGAAACCGATGATGATCATCCATAAAATTGACATTTTTGCCTCCTGGACCAAGTCCTCTGAATAAAGACTTAGCACCAGAAGGCCGCCGGAATCCGTCGAGTTTCGACGAGAATTGGGGGCAGGTTCTTCAAGCTTTCATAACCGAAGGCGGAAAAACCGGGATCGGAAGGTCTATTTCACCGTAACTGTGATTGTTTGGCTCAAGATCGGGCCGTAAGACCGGTGAGCGCCGTCGGCGAATTGGAGCGTCAGCTTGTGTTGGCCAGGTTTCAACGTCAGTTCCGCTTCGGTTTGGCCCTTGCCGTAATGGATGTTCTTTTCATCCGTCGGTACGACAACACCTTCAGCAACGGGTCCACCATCGACGATCACATGGTAGTGACCGGTTCCCGGCGTGATGTCACCTGCGGGAAGAACCTTCAAGCCACCTTCATTGGCGAATTTCATCTTAAATTTCTTCGAAACCGTGGCGCCGTCTTTGGGCTCCAGGAAAAACACTTTCGCCATTTTGATCGAGCCATGCGACTCGACCGTGCCGACGGTATTCGGTTTTTCCATCGCCGGCGGAACGCTCGGAGCAGACTTTGATTTCATATCGGGAGATTGCGCGAGACCGACGGAACTCACGAGAGCGCTGACCGCGAAGACGGATTTCTTGAACATCTGATTATTCCCCTTTTGATGACTGATTTTCGGATTGATCTTGAGTCTTCGCCGATTCGACGAAATCACCCTTCGTCTCGCCGAGGCGCGCGAGAAGTTCGTTTTTCTCACGCTCCGGAACTTCGTGCTTCTGCATCGACTTGAAGAGATTGTCGCCGAAGACGAGGAACTGCATTTCGTTGAGCTTCAACTCCTCGGCGTCCTTCGTCTTGCACGGGCCATCCGCGAGTTCGCAGAGATGATCCGTCAGACCACGGCGTTCGCGGGTGAGCTTGTCGGGCTTGGCCGTGAAGATCGCGAACGCGGGAGCGATGCGGGCGTCGGCCAGATTGAGTCGAACCCACTCGTCGACGATTTCGCCCATGCGTTTCGGGCCGCCGATTCGTTCGTAGAGCTTCTTTTCGTTGATGATGGGCGCTCTCTTCGTGCGGCTGCGGCGGCGCCTCCGGCGAGCGTCGGCATCGTCGAGAAACGACGTCATAGTGAAAGCGATCAAAGTCAGGAGCAATACAATCCGTCGCATCGAGCTGTCCTTCTTGTTCAGCGGATCTTCAAGTCATAGGGCAAGCGAGCGAAAATTCCGCTCTTCAGCGGCTCTTTCGTGAGCTGCTGGAGGGTTTCGAGGTTCGCACGGCCTAACCACGATTCTACAGAATCGCCGGCGAGACGCTCGACCAAACTGCTGAAGGGGTCTTTTTCCTCAGGAAAAATTTCGACTTGGTAGTCCTTGCCCATTTCCGCGAATTCCGCAGCCTTCGCGATCGCCTCATCGAGACCGCCCAGTTCATCGACGAGGCCGTTTTGTTTTGCTCGAGTTCCCGACCACACGCGCCCCTCGGCGATTTGCTCGAGATCCGAGCGCTTCTCAAAGCCGCGACCCTCGTTGACAACGTCGAGGAAGCTTTTGTAAACGCGCTCGACCTCACGTTGGATCATATCGCTCTCGTATTTCGACATGGGTCTATTCGAGTTTCCGATATCCGCGTACTGATGCGAAACCACCCGATCGAAGTTCACACCCGTTTTGTTCTTAAAGAATTTTTCGGTGTTGAACATCAATCCGAAGACGCCGATGGAACCCGTGATCGTCGTGGGCTCGGCATAGATGTAGCGAGCCGCGGAGGCAATGTAGTAAGCACCCGAGGCCGCGACATCACCCATCGAAACGACAACCGGCATCTCGTCATCCGTGATACGGAGCTCGCGCCAAATCACGTCGCTCGCCAATGCGTCGCCGCCGGGGCTGTTCACGCGCACGACGATCGCGCCCACTTCCTCATCATCCTTTGCGTCGAGAATATCCTGACGGAGGCTCTCGGAGCCGATCGAGTCCCTTGAGCCCACGCCCGAAACGATTTCGCCTTGAGCGAAGATGACGGCGATCTTGTTGCCCTTCTTGCTTGCGCTCGCTTGCGTGCTGTCCTTGATCAACCGGTTCGGACCGACGAGCTCGAGTTCCTCATCTTTTCCGACCGTCTTCTCTTTCATCTTATCTTCGAGAGCGTCTTCGAAACTGACCGATTTGATGAGACCCGCTTGGACCGCTTCATCGGCCGATGCGACCGTGAGTCCGCTCGCGATCGAGTCGAGTTTCTCGCCCCCGATTTTTGTACTCGCTGTCACGGTCGTCTTCACTTGTCCCCATACGTCTTCGAGGAGCGCGCGGTTTTGCTCGCGATTCTCGTCGCTCATTTTGTCGAGGATCAAAGGTTCGACCGCCGCCTTGAACTTTCCGACCCGGAAGATGCGCGGCTCGATGTCGATCTTCGTAAAGAGTCCTTTTAAGAACGCCTCGTTCACCGCCAGACCGTTGAACTCAAGTTCGCCGCTGGGTTGCAGGTAGCTTTCGGTCGCAACCGAAGCCAGGTAGTATCCCATCTCGTCCATTCGCTCGCCGTACGCGTACACCCATTTTCCGGTCGTCGCAAAGTCCGCGATGTGCCGGCGAATCGACGTGATTGTCGCCCATCCCGCGCTGAAGTCGCGAATCTCGAGGTAAATTCCTTCGATGCGCTTATCGGTCTTGGCGATGTCGATGGCTTTGTTGATCTCGTAGAGGCCCATCGTTCTCTCTTCGGAGAAGATCGAGCTCCCGCCGAGGAAATCAAAATCGAGGGGACGATGTTTCTCGGTGATGCTGCCGTGAAGTCTCAGGTGGAGGATCGACTTTGATTTGATCGGCTCGGTCTTCGCGACCTGCGCACCCTTGAAGAAGAGAACCATGATGAACGGCACGATCAAAAAAGTGAGGAAAGTACCGACGATCACGCCGATCGTGGTCGCGAGAACACTCTTAAAAAACTTCTTCATGGCTTAAGACTCCTGCTTGTTCGCCAGCTTATTCAACGACCGCGCGCGCATGAACTCGATGCAAGCCGGAATCGCCGAAATGACGATGATGGCGAGGATCACGTAGTGAAAGTTCGCCTTCACTTCGGGACGATTCGCGAAGAAGTGTCCCAAAGTGAGGAACGAGAAAATCCACACCAACGCACCAAAAATACTGAAGCCGAAGAACTTCGAGTAGCTCAAATTCGCGAGACCCGCCGCAAAAGGAGCGTACGTGCGCAGAATGGGAAGAAAGCGCGCGATCACGATCGTTTTGCCGCCATACGCAATGTAGAAGTCTTGTGTTCTCTTCAAATGGGCTGGATTTAAAATTTTTGAATCTGGCTTGTTGAAGAGTTTAGGGCCCAGCCAACGGCCCACATTGTAGTTCACAGTGTCGCCAAGCAGAGCCGCAACGATGAGAACACTCGCGAGCGTCGTGAAATCCAGTCCACCTTCGATCGCGGTCAACGCGCCAAGTGCAAAGAGGAGCGAGTCGCCGGGAAGAAAGGGGGTCACCACGAGCCCCGTTTCGGCGAAAATGATGCCGAAGAGCAAGACGTAGATCCAAGGCCCCATGGTGGAGGTCCACATGGCCAAATGGCCCGGTAAGTCGTGCAGAATCTCGAGTGGGTTCACTGAAGCTGACTCCTCTGCTTTTTAGGAGACTTCACGCTAGCTGAATTCCTGCCTCAGGTCGAGATTTTCCCGGGGATTGCCCCTAGACCATGGACGTGAGATGATCGGTTTTTATTTTAAAGGATTTTAAGGAGTCATTCTCAATGGGCGAGTTTAGCCTTCCGCACATTCTCGTAGTCTTGATCATTGTCCTGGTCTTCTTTGGACCGAGCCGCTTGCCGGGTCTGGGCAAGTCTTTGGGCGAGGCTATCCGCGGCTTCAAACAGGGAATGGACGGCGCGAACAACGACAACACGGCGTCGAGCCCGCGGCCGCCATCGACTGCTCAAACGACGGTTCAATCGACAGCGCAGCAAAGTCATCCCCACGCTTCACTGAACAACTCCGAGCCGCAGTCGACGACTTCAACTGCGACCGTCTCCAAGTCCGAGACGGATAAGAATCGCCAGTCCTAATCTTCGATCGGAAGGTATTGAACGCGCACGATTTCGAGTTCCTCTTCACCCCTGGGTGTTTTGAGGGTCACGAAATCGCCCGCGTTTGCCTGAAGAAGCGCCTGACCAATCGGCGATATCCAACTCACCTTGCCGGTCTTAGCGTCCGTTTCATCCACGCCAACAATTCGGTAGACACGGTCTTTTTCATCCTCATCGCGAACCGTGACGGTCGCGCCGAAGAGAACCTTTTCGCCCCTCTGTGCCGCGGGATCGACGACCTCGGCGATATCGATTCTCTTTTGAAGAAACCGCACCCGGCGATCGATTTCTCTTAAACGCTTTTTCCCGTATTGATAATCGGCGTTCTCGGAACGATCGCCGTTTGATGCCGCCCAAGCCACCGTCTCGACGATTTTCGGGCGCTCATTGATGAGCAGTTCGTGGAGCTCGGCTTTGAGTCGCTCAAGCCCGCGTGTGGTGATGTAATTCTTAGAGCCGCGCGGCGCCTTGGCGCCACCCTCGTCGTCTTGATCGAGGTCATCGTCCCCGTCGAGATCGAGATCGTCTTCCGCACCGTCATCTTCTTTTACAAAAGCTTTACTCATACCTAGTCCGTTTGATCCATATGACTTGTTTAGCTGACCGCGTTTGTCTCAAATTGGCACGAGAATCCGACTGATTCGCATGATTGCCCAATTTGGCACGCGATACGAGTTAAGAACTTTACCCTTTAACCCGAACTAAAAGCTAGATCGGAAAGAGGGTGAAACCAGTGGCGAATGTAAATATTCTTCCGCAAAACGAAAAGCGCACCGTTTTACTCGCCGAGGATGACCAGGATATCCGCGAGATGCTCCGCGACTCCATCCGCGCCGAAGCCCTCCTCGCCAATTTTCAATTGGAAGTCATCGAAGCCGTCGACGGTGAAGACGCGATCGCCAAGGCAGCGGAGCGGCAGTTTCACTGCGTTATCACCGATTTGAAAATGCCGAAAGCGTCGGGCGAAACCTTGATCAAAACCATTCAAGGCCACCCCCTC
>SXSP01000361.1 GCA_005792225.1 Bdellovibrionales bacterium
CCGGCGCGACAGGAGGAGCCTCTGCCTTCGGCGTCTCAGGTGGCGCAACTGGAGGAGCTTCGATGATCGATTCGGCCGGCTCGTCCGCCGGCTCGGTGGCTGTCGGTTCAGTGGCCGTGCGCTCGTTCGGAAGCACTTCTTCCGAGGGCCCCATCGGGATCGGCGGCTCTTCTTTGTTCTCGTATGGATTGGCTTCGTCTTCTTCAAGGAGCGAGTTGCGATCCTGCTCGCGACGTTTAATTTGGTTTTCGTAGATTTTTTCGCCGAGCTGCTCGTCGGTGAGAATTCGGGGTTGGTCGAGCATGTCCTGCTCGAACGCTTGTTCTTCTTGATCGCTCCCGAAGATCGCGTCTTCAGGCTGGTCTTTCAACGCCGCTTTGAATTGGCGCTGCCGTTCGGCAGCATACGGGTCCGATGTCGTCGGAGGACGCTGAAGCTCGTCCTGCTGAACGGTAAACTTTCCGCAAGCGCCGAGGGCGCAAACGATGCCGAAAAGGCTTAAGGATTTCGAAAAAACGGACCGCATAGTCACTCCCACAGTAACCGCACCAGAACCGCAGCAGAACCGCTCCAGAAGCTGTGCACCCTTCGTGCCGTGTCCGAAGGCCCATATGTGGGAGATGGTCGAAAGTTCGACAGTGGAAGAGACGAATTACGGCCATGCTGGCCAAGAGTTGATCATCGAGTCCGTCGCCCACCGACAGGCGTGGGCGACGAAGATGGGCCGGCGGACCGCCCTTACTTTTTCTCGGAGATGAGCTTTTTGTAATCCGCGACGCGGATCAGGTTCGCGAGTTCTTTTTCGCTGTCCATCTCGATGCGGATGAGCCAGCCGTCGTTCATCGGATCGTCGTTCAACGAGCTCGGGTCTTCAAGGAGAGCCGTGTTGACTTCGATGACCGTGCCCGAAACGGGAGAGTAGAGATCGCTCGCCGCCTTCACGCTCTCGACGACGCCGAAGCTTTCGCCTTGGTTCACTTTCGCGCCCTCTTCGGGGAGTTCGACGTAAACGACTTCACCGAGTTGTTCTTGTGCGAACTCGGTGACGCCGACGGTGACGATGTTCTCGTCGACTTGCGCCCACTCGTGGTCTTTCGAATAATAAAAATCCTCTGGAAGCTGGTACGACATCGCGATCACTCCTTAAAGTCAGCGCTTACTTTTTACTCAAAGACTTACTTAAAGACGTATCTTGAACAAATGGCGTGGCGACCACGCGGGCTTTGGCTCCCCGTCCGCGGATGTCGACGTTGAATTCAGAACCGATCTCGGCGTAGGCCGCATCGACGTATCCAATCCCGATCGACGCATTGAGCGAAGGCGAAAGCGTGCCACTAGTTACTCGGCCAATTTCCTTATTGTCAAACGAAAGCAAGGCGTAACCGTGGCGGGGAATTCCTCGTTCCGCGAGGGTGAAGCCGACGAGTTTACGTTTTAATCCGGCCTCTTTTCCCGCAAGGATTTTAGCCTTCCCGATGAAGTCTTTCTTCGCGGGCTTTACGACCCAACCGAGACCCGCCTCGTAGGGATTGGTCGTATCGTCGATCTCGTTTCCGTAGAGGCTGTATTTCATCTCGGTGCGAAGAGTGTCGCGTGCGCCTAAGCCCACTGGCTTTGTACCGAGATCCTGGCCGCGTTCCATCAAGTCGTTCCAAAGTGCTACGGCTTGATCGTTGCGAACAAATATCTCGGCGCCGTCTTCTCCCGTGTACCCCGTCCGTGCGACGCGAACCTGATTTCCTTTGTAAGAAAATTCTCGGTGCGTGAACGACGTCATCGCCGCGATTTCTGGAGACACCACGCGACCGAGTAGCTCAATCGCATGAGGGCCTTGCACGGCGATCTGGCTCCACTCGGCGCTCTCGTTGATCAGCTCGGCACCCTTGTTGTTCGCTTTCATGAACGCGAAATCTTTTTCGACGTTGGATGCGTTCACGCAGAGGAAGTACTCTTCATTCGGCTTAATGCAATAGATGATGAGATCATCGACGATTCCGCCCTGCTCATTCGGGTAAAGTGAGTAGTGCGCCTGCCCCGCCTGAAGTTTCGCGACGTCATTCGTGGTCGTCCACTCAAGCGTCGTGAGCGCGTTCGGGCCCTTCACCCGGATCTCCCCCATATGCGAAACATCAAAGAGCCCCACTCCCGTGCGACAAGCATGATGCTCTTCTTTGAGCCCTTCATATTGAACCGGCATGTACCAACCGGCGAAGGGAACCATGCGGGCGCCCAATTTCTCGTGAACCGCACGGAGCGGGGTCGATTTCAAATCCGCAGGATTGATGTCTTGAGAGCCCATTTCAGGATCCTTTCAGAAAAGGCGTTCATCGTGCCGAGTCGCGAGCCCGTCCGTCAAGATGGAGACAGCTCAGCCAGACGCACGGTGTTTTCCATCAACATTTGAATGGTCATCGGGCCTACGCCGCCGGGAACGGGAGTCGCCGCGTGGGCCCAACCCTCCATCTCCTCAAATCGAACGTCGCCGCAGAGCTTGTTCGCGAAATCCCCGCTCGAGGGCCGGTGCATCCCGACATCCACGACGACCGCCCCCTCACGGAATGCGTCCCGCCCCAAAAACCGCGCCTGCCCTGCCGCAACCACGACGATATCGCCTTGGCGCGTAACACTTTTTAAATCACGGGTCTTCGAATGGCAGACCGTCACGGTCGCATTGGCCTCGAGGAGGAGCTGCGCCATCGGTTTTCCGACGAAGTTACTCCTGCCAACGACGACGGCGTGCTTACCGGCGATGTCGATCTTGTAGTGCTCGAGAATCGCCATGACACCCCAAGGAGTACAGGGTGCGACTCTCTTTCGACCCGCCATGAGGAGTCCGAGATTTCCTGAGGTGAGCCCGTCCGGATCTTTGTTCGGAGAAATGGACTCAACCACCTCTTCGGCGTTCATTCCTTTGGGAAGCGGAAGCTGAACGAGAATTCCGTCGACCCGTGGGTCGCGATTTAACTCAGCGACTTTTCGCACGAGTTCGGCTTGGCTGATGCTCGCCGGAACTTCGAAATGGAAGCTCTCCATCCCGAGGGCGACGGTCGTTTTCACCTTATTGCGAACGTAGACTTGGCTCGCGGGATCTTCACCAACGATGACGACCGCGAGACCGGGTTTCCTGCCCGTTTTTTTCGCGAACGACTCGATCCTGGCTTTTAAGGCTTCTTGCCGGTGCTTCGCGACTTCGGTTCCACTCAGGCGAATCATGTAGTGACCTCCCGGCTGCGTTGAGATGTGTTGGATGGCAGTGGTTATAGGCTTAAAACCCTCCTGAATCCAGGGCCTTGTTGGGAAAAGGCGTTCTTGACTGCGCCGCGGAAGACGCTTAGATTGGCGGCAATTCCAAATCTGATCACGAAGGGGGCCCGTCTATGAAAAAGCCTGAGAAAGTAAAGTTATCGAAAGACGGCAGCTCGATCGACTTCGTTCAGAGTGACAGCCTTCCGACCTCGACCAAAAAATTCCGTCAGAGCCCCGAGATCGAAGGCTTCTACCGATTCATTTTCGAAAACGATCTGCGCGCTGAGGGCGCCGAGATCCTCGATAAAATTATCCAGCGCCGTAAAGACGAGCGCGACGAAGCCTACCGCGGCGCTCGCAAAGCGAAGAAGCAGTACCCGCCTTCCGGCCGGATTCGGTCCGGCCTCCGCCCACCCGCTGGCGTGAATCCACGTTCATTTTGATTTCGGGTTCGCATCCGAATTGCTGATGACCCCCTTCGAATTCCGAAAGGGGGAATCAAAATGAAAACTTCAATTCACCGCAATCAACGGGGCCAAGGCCTCATCGAATATCTGATCATCGTCGCCCTCATGGGTGTCGCCGCGATCGCGATCGTTCGCACAATGGGCGAAGCCGTGAGCAGCAGATTCGCCACGATCACGCACGCGCTCCAAGGCGACAAGCGGTCGGTCAAAACCCGCGTCGACGAGAGCACCTACAAGAAAAAAGACATGGGGAACTTCTTCGACGGAGTCGGAGATTCGGGCGGAAAGCAAAACTGATGCGTTCGCAATCAGGATCCGTCTTGCTCGAGAGCGCGGTCGTATCCGTCGCGCTCTCGGCACTCATTTCTGGTGGAAGCCTCGTTCTCTACGTTGCGTTCGCGCGGGTTTGGATCGAGCGCCAAGCTTACGAGGCCGTCGTTTGTCTTGCGAGCCTTGCGAACGCTTCATCTTGCGAGCGCGACTTCCGCGACCGCGTCAACGCGGCTTTGCCAATCGGTCAGCTCTCACGCGTGCACATGACGAGAACGGTGCAATCAGCATCAGTCATCGCCATTTTTCACGTGGCTCAGCGTGAAATCGCCCATGCGCGCGAAACCCGAAGACTTCCACTCGATGCGGGGGTCCCATGAACGCCCGCGGATCCGTTTTAATCGGCGCGCTGGTATTAGTGCCGGTGCTCATTTCTATATTCATCGTGGTGGCCGCCACTTATTTGATGCTCCGGAGCGACGGCCGCTCACGACACGCGTGTCGGGTGGAACTTCTCCGTTCGCAGGAGAAGGTCAGTCGGTTGCTCACGCAGCTGATCGAGTTAAATCCGAAGGCGGCCGCGCTCAGGCTTGAGCGGGAGGTGGCGGAACGCGAGGTCGCACTCACAATCGGCGAACCCGCAAACGTTGCCGCCCAGGCGAATCTCGCGCTCGTCATCGCCAAGCAGACCGTTCACGCGATCAAACAACAAAAGTTGATCACGGCCGCTCGAATGGAATCGCGTTTGGGACCATCGCGGGCAAGCCAGGAGATTCGTACGACCTTGTCTCTTGATCAAAGTGCTTATCAGGCCGGCGAAGCCCGAAGTTTTTCATTTAAGACGAAAACGGGTGCCTTCGATCTGATCGCAACACCGAGTGATTCGATCACGCCCGATTATCAGCCCTCCGCTCGATTCATGACGAGTCAGAATATGCAGGTCGAATGGCAACTCGATCTCAAATCACTCCTCCCCGCTTGGATCGCGGATCTTTTGCCCACGGAAGGGCTCGCTTTAAAGGCCGAGTGCTCGGCCACACTTCAGAAAGGAACTCTCAAATGGTCCCCGATTCTCAACGTGGACAAGCCTTGATCGAGCTCATCGTCATTTGTCTCTTTTTCGTTTGGTTCGTGCTCCTCACCGCCTCGCTCGGCGAATCGACGATGAAGAGCCAGGAATCATCGCGTTTCATGGACCGAAAATTTCGGCCGAAGGGAGGCTGAGATGTTCCTCGTAAAAAAGCTCGCTGGCCTTCGCGAGCGGATCGAAAAAGATCTCAGCGGCAAACCGGTCATTTGGATCGCGGCCGTCATGATCGCGGGCTTTCTAGCCTACTATCTCGATACGTCGGCGAAACCAGAGGTCGGGGTTCAGAGTCCCGAGAGTCCCGAAGTGGCGTCTACATTCATTCCTGCAGGTTTTGTTCTCGTCCCGATTGAGGTCGCAAACTTCGAGTCCCTGGACTCCATTCTCGGACAACATGGTGTCGTCGATCTTTACATTCCCGCGGATGAGACGAGAAAGCGAGCCACGAAAATTGCCGAACGGATCAAAATTCTTCGCGCCCCCCTCAATCCGAGTCATTTCGCAGTGCTAGCACCGGAGGCGGAATCTTCGCGACTCGTTGGGCACGCCGGTCCGTTCGTCGTTGTCGTTCAGCCGGCGAAGATTTTGGAGAAAAGCTCGGGCACGAAGTTTGTTAACGACACTCAAACGAAATTGAAAGACTCGGGCGAAAAAAGAAGACGACGTTCGAGAGTTACCGTGGAAGGGGTCGTGGATGCGGAATCGTAAGTCTACCTATCTTGTCTTGATCGCCTGTTTGTTGATGAATGCGAGCCGCAGTCTGGCATCGACGGGCTTCGCGCAGGCACCTCTCATCCGAGGTCCTGGTGTCGAGCAGGCGCAACTTGAAGCCTATGCACGAGCCGAGGGGCGAAAAACTCTC
>SXSP01000362.1 GCA_005792225.1 Bdellovibrionales bacterium
CTCTCGAAAACAAAAACGGATCCGACCTCCACCTCGTCAACAAGGACGCTGAGCAGGCCGGAGTTCTTTTGACTTTCGGACGCGAAATGCCTGGCGACTTCTCGCGCATCGACGGTTACCTCTACTCAGTTGCCGCAAACTTCAACCCCGCAAAAGACAAGGCACCGACGGTTCCCGTTGCCGTCGTGACTTGCACGATTCAGTTCAACTGAACCTGATCATAAAGTTTCGAACCCGCCCCCGGGCGGGTTTAATTTTCGACAAAACACCCGCCACGTATTTGGCTCGCCATCCTCCCGCCGTATGATTTTTCTCGTGGAGGTGAGAGATGAACTCATCCGGTGAACGCGTCCTCGAGATCCACGAACGACTGTGCCGGCTATATGGCTGTCCCGTTGCTTACTTCCATCATCTCGATCCCTTGAGCGAACTCATTTCGTCTCTTCTCTCGCATCGAACCCGGAATGCCGATTCGGGACGCGCCTTCAAGGCCCTCCGCAAACGATTTGCGACCTGGGAGAATGTTCGAGATGCCGACGTGAACGATGTGATGAACGAGATCTCACCCGTGACTTGGCCGGAACAAAAAGCTCCCCGCATTCAAGCGGTCTTGAGCGAGATCACGGTTCGTCGCGACGGCGATCTTTCGCTCGATTTTTTAAAGGACATGCCAGAAGACGAGGCCCAAGATTGGCTGGAAGAAATCACGGGAATCGGACCCAAAACGAGCGCCGCCGTTTTGATTTTCAGCAATCTCCGCAAGAGAGCGCTTCCCGTCGATAGTCATCACCACCGGGTCGCTCAACGGTTAGGATTGATTGGCGAAAAGATCGCGGTCGGGCCTTCGCACAAGATCCTCAAGGCGCAGCTTCCCGAAGCCTGGGATGCCCAGCAACTCTACGACAATCACGAAGTCATGATGTTTCACGGACAAAAGTGTTGCTACTTTCAATCGCCCGCGTGCCATCGCTGTGTTCTGCTCGATCTTTGCCCGACCGGCCAACGACGCCGTCAGATCAGTCAAACCCAGCAGGAACGAAAGGACCACGCGAATCCCCCTTGACTCACCTCCGGGGCGCTCAAAGACTGAAGCCATGCAACTGAATTTCATCCTGGGCACCGCCGCCGAGCTCATCAAGGTTTATCCTCTCATCAAGATGGCTTTGGATCGTAGCCACCCAGTTCGCATCCTCTCCACGGGGCAGAGTCGCGAAAATTTTCTGATGCAATACCGAGATTTCAATTTACCGGACTCTTTCCTGAAACAACTGCTCCCGAGCCGCGGGGATCTTGATCGCTCCGCCGCCGCGCTGAAGTGGTTTGTTCGAGCGAGTTCCCTCTCGAAAAAAAACCTCGAAGCTCAGCTTTTGCAAGGCGAGCACAGCTTTGTTGTGGTTCACGGCGACACGCTCTCCACCCTCGTCGGAGCATGGCTCTCGAGAAAGAGTGGTCTTCCCCTCGTTCACGTCGAAGCGGGCCTTCGCAGCCCGCACGTTTTCAATCCGTTTCCGGAAGAGATCAACCGGAGGCTCGTCGCAAAGTTTGCACGTTTTCATATGGCACCTGACGGCGTGGCCGTACAAAATCTGAAACGCTCCAAGGCGCGCGGAGAAATCATCAACACGCAAGGCAATACGCTCATCGATGCGCTTCGCCTGGTGGGCGATACGCCTTTTAGCGAAGGACAATTCGCGCTCGCGAATATTCACCGCTTCGAAAACTTAAACTCCCCGAGCCGCTGGAGAGTCATCTGCGAAACGCTCGTGAAAGTATCCGAAACTCGCAAACTGATTTTCATCGCGCATCCGCAAACACTGCGTAAACTTGAGCGCGATACCCAGACGCATTCGGCCCTCCTGCAAGCGGGAATCGACATTCGGCCGCGAATGCCGTTTTCGAAATTCATATCGCTCTTAAAGTCGGCTGAATTTTTATTGAGTGACGGTGGAAGCAATCAAGAGGAATGCTCCTATCTCGGAAAGCCGTGCCTCATCATGCGAGAAACGACTGAACGCCAGGAAGGGCTCGAGAAGACATGCGTGCTCTCGCGTTTTGATCCAACCATCATCAATTCGTTTTTGGCTGATCCCGCAAAGCACCGGACGAGCGGCATCTTAGACGATCAATCACCGAGCGCCCGGATTTTGGCGGCGCTCACCGGCCAACCACTGCCTTTCGACCGTAAACCTTGAGCTGGGGCTTGCGCCCGAGAAGCTTCAAAACCATCAGTCCGACGATCGTGCTCGCCGTATAAAGCGTCAGCGGCAGATGAAGAATATACTGGGCATCTCGGCGCGAAATCATGAGGTGGAGCGAATCAATGAGCGCGGGGATGACGAGAAACGCGTACGGCAAGTAGAAGAACTTTTTTATTCGTTTTGTTCGTGTATCGAAAGCCGATCGACCGATGAAGCCGGCGGCTTGTGCATCAGGAAAAAAGACATTGTTGACGATGCGCCAACGGATCTTTTGCAGAAAGCTCGTCCAGTGGTCGGCCGAGTGATGAAGAACTGGATCATTCTTCGTTATCGCGAACTGACGGGTGTGACTTTGCATGTGGTAAAAAAAGTGGACCGGGCCCCAAGGTTTGGTGCAGAGATCCGGAAATATTTCTCGGAAGAAATGGAGATCAATCGCGTTCGCGCACGCGGCGTTCTCGAGGATGGGCTGCGCTCCCCCACTGAGCTCGAAGACGATGCCCGCTTCGCTCTCCCGACAAATGGGATAGAGCTTCCGCAACCGGGGAACGAAAAAACGGAAATCCTTCGAGAGCCGGTAGTA
>SXSP01000363.1 GCA_005792225.1 Bdellovibrionales bacterium
CACGCGGCCGACGTTATCGCGCTCGTCATCCGCAAGTGAACTCCAGGCGATTTGAAGGCGGATCATTTTGCGTTTGCCGTTCACGACAATCGGCTTTTGAAAATAGCGGTTGTCGTCGGGATCACGCTTGAAGCCGCAGACGTTGACACCTCGAGGGCAGCGCGGGTTCGTGATGAGATCAATCATGGCTTGAGCGACACGGAAATCCCGCACGCTTTTACCGAAGTCCATGTAACCCAAGAGCACGCGTACATCGATCGTCTTCTTGCTGTAGAACTTATCCCACGAGGCCTTGCACGCGGGATCGTTCGGCTTTCCTGCGACGAAAGCATCGCAATCCATGCACTGCGAGCCGATCTTTTGAACTTCCGATTGCGCATGTTGCCAGTAGTAGAGACTTCGCATGTAGACGTTGTCGCTTTCGGCAAAGGCGCTTGCGGGAAAGAAAAGCAGGAGGAGTGCGAGGAGCTTCATGGGTTCCCACCTTGGGGAGCGGAAAGAGCGCCCGCGATTTCTAAGCAGACTTTTTTTACTTCGTCTTTCGGTTCGTCTTGGCAGAGTGAAGGAGAAAAAGCGGCTGCGAGTTTCTTTTGGTCCTCAATCGAGAGTTTACGAAATCCGTTCATCGCCTCAAGGCGCGCTTGGTAGGGCTTAAGCTTGAAGGCTTCCTTCAAACGCGCGACTTGTTCTTCTTGCGCAAGCTGACCGCGGGTCGCGAGAAGATGGCGGACCGCCGTTTCACGCACGAGGAAGTCGTCGTCGGCGAGGTACTTTGCGAAGACGTCGCTTGCCGCGGGTTCATCCATTTTAGCGAGACCGTCGAGGAGAGAAGATTTGAGCGGTGAGTTTTGTTTGGTTCCGGCGAGTGCCTTTGCGCGATCTTGGTAGATCTTTGCGAGTTCCGCTCTCCCCTCTTTGCGTATGTCCGAGATATCGTTGATGGCGTCGAAGAGTTCCCAAGACTCCGACGTCTTGGCGAGGACACGAATCTCTTCGTAGACTTCTTTGACTTCGAGTTCATCAACCCCGCGAAGAGCGAAGCTGAGAGAACCCGTCGATTTGAGCATCTTGCGAAGAGTTTCGACGATCTCCGTGCGCGGTGCCGCTTTTAAGCGCTTCAGCGCCTCATCGTGCGTGCGATCGCCGGAGGAGAGGTTGACGATATCTTTCGCAACCGAGGACGTCTCGGGGGCGGCGCTAGCGACGGCGAGAATGAAGTGAATCGCGACGATCGCGAAGGCTAAAAACCATTTTGATTTCAGAGTGTTCATTGCTGGTGTCATCGATTTCGTATCGGCTTAAGAATTCCATCACTTTACCGTCTCCCCGACTCGACCTATACTCGGAAAAATGAAGAATGAACCGCTCCTCGATCTTCATGGATTCAAAACCGCGGATGTTCCCGACGCCGTTGACCGGTTCTTGGTCAAGTCGATGCGCGCGGGCCATAAGCGAGTGAAGATTATGACCGGCAAGGGCACGGGCCAGGTCAAGAAGGTCGTGACCGACTACCTGAAGCTCGGCGGCTATCCGTTCGAGCAGGAGCGGAGCCCCGGCGGCGGCCGAAACGAAGGTGTTCTCGTCGTCTTTCTTGATGACTAGACCTCAGGGCTCCACCTAGACTCGAGTTCATGGAAAAACTGCTCTGGATCGACATGGAGATGACCGGGCTCGACGTGGAAAAAGAAGTCCCGATTGAGATTGCCGCCATCGTGACGGATGTTCATTTCAACGAAGGCGAGACTTATCACGCCATCATCAAACAGCCTCGCGCGTTTCTTGAGCAGATGGATGACTGGAATAAAAAACATCACGGCGCCAGTGGTCTCACCGAGGCGGTTCCTAACGGCGTAGATCCTCTCAAGGTGGAAGACGACATGATCCGCTTGATTGAAAGGAACTTCGCGACAGCGCCGGTCATCGCCGGAAACTCCATCGGTCAGGATCGCGCCTTCATCAATCGCCACATGCCAAGACTCGCGGCCAAGCTCCACTACCGTATGCTCGATGTCACTTCGTTCAAGATCATCATGAACGCGCGCTTCGGGATCAAACATGAGAAGAAGAATTCCCACCGCGCCGTTGATGACATTCGCGAGAGCATCGCTGAACTCGCGTTTTATCTCGCTCACTTCAAAACGACATGATCGACGAATTAAAAAACCCGCTCCTCACGGAACGGGTTTTTAAAGCGACGCAAACTCATATGGAGTGTGCGCTGGGCACTTAGTAACGATAGTGCTCGGGCTTGAAGGGTCCGGTCTTCGCGAGACCGAGATACTTTGATTGGCGATCCGAGAGAACGGTGAGCTCGACACCCAAGTTCTTCAAGTGAAGGGCCGCGACTTTTTCATCGAGTTCCTTCGGCAAGCGGTAGACGCCGATCTTCTTGTACTTCTCACGGTTCATCCAGAGATCCATCTGCGCCATGACCTGGTTGGTGAACGAGTTCGACATGACGAACGAGGGGTGGCCCGTCGCGCAGCCGAGGTTCACGAGGCGGCCTTTTGCGAGAACGATGATCTCGTGGCCGTTGGCGAGAGTGTGGATGTCGACTTGCGGCTTTACTTCACGAACTTTGGAGTTCTTGTTGAGCCAAGCCATATCGATCTCGATATCGAAGTGACCGATGTTGCACACGATCGAGCGGTGTTTCATTTTCGAGAAGTGTTTCTCGGTGATGATGTCCATGCAGCCCGTTGCCGTGACGAAGATGTCGCCCTGAGCAGCCGCCGTCTCCATCGTGACGACTTGGAAACCTTCCATTGCCGCCTGAAGGGCGCAGATGGGATCGATCTCGGTGACGAGGACGCGCGCGCCGTACGAACGCATCGAATGGGCACAACCTTTACCGACATCGCCGTAACCCGCGACGACAACCACTTTGCCCGCGATCATGACATCCGTCGCGCGCTTGATACCGTCGGCGAGAGACTCGCGGCAGC
>SXSP01000364.1 GCA_005792225.1 Bdellovibrionales bacterium
GAAAACGAAGAACAAAGACCTTGGCGAAGTCATCGAGAAAGCCCTCGACACGTGGCTTGATCGCAACGATCCCGTGCGCAAGGCGAAGCGCTCAAAACGCCCAAAGAACAATTCTGTGCAAACAGAGAACGTGCCGGCAGCGGAAGCTCACGCCGTTCACGCCCGAGATGAGGGTCGCTGCACCTTTACTCTTCCCAATGGCAAGCGGTGCCCGAATGAACGCTGGGTGCAGCTCCACCACCTCCAGTACAGAAAAGACGGTGGTACTCATGATGCCGAGAATCTCACGACTCTCTGTTCGGAGTGCCATGCGCTCGTTCATCAGTTGGATTTGCCGCTCACGTACCTTCAGGAGCCGCGAGTCCCATACCGGCCCGGCGGTGCCGTGGCTAAGCCTCCGGCGACAAAATACGGCACTGGTACTCACCTCTTTACACGTTCTAAAGCCGCTCGCGGCTGGCGTCGTCTTTGCTCCTCCCCACCTCGCAATGCGGAACGTGACTTTCACGCTAACTCTCATCACTGGCCTCGCGGCGCAGGCCCAAACTTCGGAGAACTCCGAGGTGAATTCACATCTTTATGTTGAGACGACACGCGAAACTCCCCTCTTTCTACCGGCGACGCTGAAAAACAATCAACGAGGTTTGATTCGCGCGGCGGTGCTCGAACCGCGAGCCCTCATGGCGGTTTCGATCTTGGATCTAGAGGCTTGGCTGCGCAAACCCCAGAACATCCTCTACGCAACGAACCTTACGCAAACGCCCATGCTTTCTCGAGAGGGCTGGATCTGCGGAGTCATGGTGAAGGAGAGCGCCGATCCGATTGATTTCGGTGAAGCTTGTCTCTCCACAACCGCGCTCCACAAAACAAAAGCGATAGAGGGAAACGGTGAAGGTGTCCTTCAGGCGTTCGAGGCGTTGCAAAAAGGCGATCTCACGCTCCTCCAGGCGCTCGCTCGTTATTTGGAAAGACTTGAAGAACCCCGGATTTTGAGAGCCCGGGATGAGAGGTAGGAATGAAATCACTCGTCTCAAACGTGACAACCGCCGTTCTCTTTTCGATGTTTTCGCTGGTCGCGGGTGCTCAGCACTACGATGAGCTTCGCGACGAGAAGGGAAAGGTTCGGCCGCAGTACGAGGATGTTCTTCCGTATATTGAGGCGCTTTCCAAAAAAGAGAAGAAGGAGTTCTTGAAGGATTCATTGAAAGCGTTTGGCGGCGACAATATGTTGAGCCCTCTTCCGCGAATCCTCACGGCCGAGGAGTACGACCAGAAAATCGTGAAGGGCGTTCAGCAGCGCGGAAAAGCGATTATGGCGTTCTTGAAGGATCACTATTCCGGAAAGCGCACGTACGGCTCCGTCGTTCCACAAAACGTGATCGAACGGATCATCAGTCGAAATAACGAGATTCGCTATGCGGGGCTCATTCGACCGGAAGTGCTCGCGTTCCCTTACGGGCCTGACGTCATTCGAGATGCCAAAGGAACTTGGCGCGTGATCGAAGACAATCCGGGCTTCATCGGCGGACCCGGTGATTTGAAGATCGCGCAAAAATATCTCTTTGAGAACGTACCCGGCCTCCAGCAGGCGGCGAACGCTCGGAACCCCGATCTTTACTACCGTCAGCTCGCGCAGTCCTTTAAGGAACGAGCAGAAAAAATGGGCGGGAAACCCGTTCTTCTCTTGAGCGGAATGGCGAGCGATAGCGAAGACTGCCGGATCATCAAGATCTTCGCGGAGAATGGGATTGAGGCTGTCTTTCCTAAAAAGGGAGACCTCAGGCTCACCGTCGAGTCAGATGGCGTTTACACTTACTCCGATAAAAAAGGGTTCAAGAAAACGGCCGAGAAGGTCGGTTTCGTGATCTTAAACGGCGAGCATGCATGGTTTGATCCCACGCACCCGGCGGCGTGGGAACGCGGTGTGATCGAAGAAGCCCGCGAGATGCTGGAGAACTCGACGAGCGAAAAACAGAAGGCAAAAATTCAGGCCATCTTGGATCAACCCCGCACGCCGAAACAGATCCATGACCTCGACGAACTCTTAGAGCGGTATGCTGACGACCCGATGAGAGATCTCCGTAAATCGACGAAGTCCTACCACGGGCTCGTCGACGCGATTCTCGCGAAGAAGGTTGCCACGAACTACGCACCCGGCGTGGACTTCATTGGAGATAAGGAATTCTACATCTATGTTGAAGATCTGATTCGTCACTATTTGGGTGAGGAACCGATCTTGAAGAACATCGAGACGGTCAAGTTCGCCGACAATGAAGGACGCCTCATTCCCAAGACGCTCGACAATGTTCTCGAGAACTTGAAAACCTTCGTGGTCAAGCGAGTGGACGGACGCGGTGGAAAATCCGTTTGGATCGGCCCGAAGATGACGAAGGAGGAAGTGAGTTCACTTCGTTCGCAAGTTTTGAGTGAACCCGACTTCTTCATCGCACAAAAATACACACCGCCCTCGATTCTCGACGGCAATATCGTCGATATACGCGCGATCTCGGATGTTTCGAACACGAAGGTCACCGTTGCGAATACCGGCTGGGGCCGCGGAATCCCGAAAGACGGCGATGGAAAGGTGAA
>SXSP01000365.1 GCA_005792225.1 Bdellovibrionales bacterium
GATCCAGGGTCGCGCCAGATTTTACTTTCAAAGTCGTCTCAACTTTCCAATCCGGCACACCTTTGTAATCAACTCGCTCCGTCGCCTCTTCTGGAGCTCCCTTAAAGACCGCGTAAGCTTCAATCGAGTTCTCATCACTGTAATGAACTCGCGTGACCAATCCATTCTTATGAATGATCTGTAGTTCACCCTGCTCAGTACATTTCGCGCTCGAGATCGCGTTTTTGCCATTGTCCTTTAAGGCTTTCAGAAAACCAGAGTAATCGAGCTCTTTCCCTTGCCGGGCGCAATCGCTTGAGATCGAATCGACTCGGTTCGGATCCAGCTCCATCAGGGCTCGGAACACGTCTTCACTCTTTGCATTGACGGGACACTTGCCCTGCTCGATGGCTCGTCTGGCCATATCGTCGAGAGCGTGCCGAGCTAATCCGGTCAAGGCCGCAACACCTCCGGCTCGCGACAAGATTCTCGATGTCTTCGTGAGGTTCTCGGGTTCATCGCTCCACGCGGATTGGTAGGCGCTGCGGACTCTCTTCACGTCTTCGGTTACGTTTTTTCCGGGTTGCGCGACAGGCGGCGCAGCGGCGCGGAGCCTCTCGATCTCCATCCGCTGTCTTGCGATGATTTCTTCACGGCTTTTGATGGTGGCTTCGAGGGCACGCACTCGCGAGGAATCCAATTCACCTTTGCCTCTCAGACGATCAAGCGTTTCTCGAGCTAGATTAAGCTGCCGAGTTTCGGCCGCCATTTTTTCACTTAAGCCTGAAAGAGTGTCGGCTCGAACCCCGGCCGATAAAAACAGAATAAACAAAATGGAAAGCACGAAGACTCCTCAGCCTTCATCATATCGTGGGCTGTGCTCCATCGCCACGGCAACATGGCGCGACCTGGGCGTAGATGCAGAAATCCTTTCGAATTTGTTTGGACAACGAATCTTGATCAAGCGCCTGATCGCTGTTTCCTTTCAGATGAGCGATCCGCGATGGATCGCGAAGGAGGAAAAATGAAACTGGTCCTGAAAATTGCCGCCTTTGTCGCGGCCCTTGGATTTATGAATAGTCCTGACTCAAAGGCGATGGATCTCGACCGACCCTCGCGTCAGCAAATCGCGCTCGCACGTGATTTACCGGCAACGCTCGTCGTGCGCGTTGATACGCGAACAAACGAAGTGGCCGTGCACCATTCAAAAAAGAAGCTGAGAGCGATGAGCCTCGCTCCCGAAGCTTGGCAGGATGATGCTTTCACGCCCATCTCGTCGGAAGGCGCGGGCGAGCAGAACCTCGACCGTCGTCGGAGGAGAGGTGGCGGGATCGTTCGAGCTGCGTGGGATTTTGCCTTCTCAATTTTCGATTTCTTCCGGCCGAGGTATTACTACTACGGCTACACGTACCCCTACAGCTACTACTACGATTACCCTTCGGGCTATTATCGCTATTACTACTACCGCTATCCGTACTATTGGGGCTGGTGATCCGCTCGGTAGAGGTAAGCCGCGAGGCGATCGTCGGGAAGCAGGATAAACTGAGCGCGGCCCTTCTCGGAAGGAAGATAAAAACCGTTTTGCGATCTCAACTCACGCTTCACGACGCTCGCGAAGACCAAATCCGCCTCGGGCGCCGATGGCGGAACGCACTCCAGTGCGCGATCGGCCAAGGCGAGATTTTCTGAAGGAAGTGATTTCCACGGAGCGCTCGGCGCCGGCGTTCCGGGTTTAAGCGCATAAAAAGCCACGGCGCACCCACTTCCTCCAGGAACGCCGAATGTCGATACAGCCTTTACATCGCGAATTCCCTCGGGAATCATTCTCTCGGCCCAATGGCGATCCGAATACCAACGCCAAAAATAAAATCCTGAGATGGTGACGATCGGAAGCGCCAAGGCCGCGAGTAAAATCCAGTAGCCCGCTTTCATGAGCCTCCGGAGCTTTTCCCTTCGCTCCACCTTGCGCGTGAAAAAGTTCACGATCGTCAAAAACAAAAGAAAGATGATCGTGAACTTGATGATGAGCGCGGTGACGAGACTCACACTTGCACCTTGTGCTCAGATCCGCGATATCGCCAAAACTTTGGTAAACAAAATGCGGTGACAATCACCGCGATCGTGCAGATCACTCCGCCTGCGCTCAGGCTAAACGGAACGGAGTATTTTGCGGCCATCCATCCCGCCCGGGCATTTCCTAAAAGAGGCCCCGACATGTAAGAGATCATTTCGATTCCAGAGAGTCGCCCCCTCATATCGTTCGGAACGGTCTCGTTCCATATGATCCCGCGAAAAAGGCCGCTCATCATATCCGCGGCACCCGCTAGCGCAAGAAACGAGAGGGCCACCCACAGGTGGTCGGTCTGGCCGACACCGATGATGAACACCGCCCAGAGCGTCGCCGCGATCACGACTCCGCGACCGTGATGCGTGACCTTGGATGTCCAACCGCTAAAGACAGTGATGACGAGCGAACCGACAGCCATCGCGGAAAACAAAAGGCCTGCCGCCTTCGCCCCACCCCACTGCTCCGACATGGCAGGAAAGAGCGCCACCGGAAAAGCGAAAATCATCGCGACGATGTCTATGACGTACGTACCGATCAATTCCGGCTTCGATACTGCGAATTTCAAGCCACTCTTCATGTCTTCCCAAGGAGAGGCGTCACGACGGTCAGGATCTGGCATTCGCGACATCATCAACAAGAAAACAAAGGCGGCGGCAAAAGTAAGGAAATCGAAGATGAAAGCACCCTTGATTCCAAACTGCGAGATCAGCAGTCCACCCAGCGCGGGCCCCATGATGGCGCCTGCCGAGTACCGAAAACTTCCGAGAGCTCCGACGGCTGCGTAGTCTTTCTTCTGAACCAGTTTTTGGGTGAGGGCATCCATCGCCGGCCGATGAAATCCAAGTACCGCCTGCATGAGCGCCACGAGAACGAACGTCGTCGCGACAGATGGGCTCGGCATCGAGGCGTTCACGGCGAGCCCCAAAACGATGACACTCATGAGGAACTCGGAGACCAACAGAAGTTTTCTCCGGTTCAATCGATCGGCATATGTGCCGCCCAATATACCGAAGATCAGCACCGGCACGAGTTGCACGATTCCCAGCATCCCGACGAGCCAATTGTCCTTCGTCAATTCGTACACCTGATAAGGAATGGCGACATAACTGACCATGCTGCCAAGAAACGAAACCACTTGGCTCATGAATAGAAGACGGTAATCACGATATTCTTTTAGCGGTCGCAGATTGATGAACATGGAATTTCAATCATAGGGGAACCAAATACCCGTGTCACCTTGTCTCCGCGTACGGCCCGGGCTATATGGTCTCTATGAAAACGCCGCTACTTGTGATCATTCTCAGCCTCGGAACCGTCCTCCCCGCGCTTGCAAGCCTCCCTCAGCGGGCGCAAGTCTTAGCCGGAATCAGATCTTCAACAGATGGCCTCAATTGCTGGGGTACAACCCTCTACACAGCCGGTCTTAGAAAACACGTGACTTACGCCTCCGATAAGGAGTTCACGCGCACTCTCGATTCAAAGAACCTCTGCCGAAAGCTCAACGTCGGCGAAAAGATTATCGCCGGAGCGGTGGGTGCGATTCGCTCTGATATCAATGGCTCACTCGAAGAGCTACACGGATTCCTCGTTCTGAACGGCGACGCGATCTTCACGAAGAAAGACTTCACCTACCAAACCACTTCCGAGATTCGTTCGATGAAAAAAGACTTCTCAATCTTTGCGGAACTCGCCAAAGACCAAGATGCCACCTTCGAAAAATGCGGCCCGCAAGCCTCCGCTACGGGCCTTTCGCAGGCGGCGAAATCTTGTTCAACTTGGATCGACTTCTATGTCTGCGAACCTGGCAAAGGTCTATCGGCGGAGATCGGGTCAAAGGCCGGGCGCGAGTTGGACCGCGAGCTTCAATCGATCATCTTGGAAGTCGAAAGTCTCTACAAATCCGGATCCACGATGTCGAGCGATCAAATGAATGCCATGATCGAGCGCATGAGCCCGCTCATGTCAAAAATCATGGAACACGAGATTCCGGCCGAAAAGGAAGCTCTCTTCGTGATGTACGAGAGCCTCGCGTACCAATTCACAAGCGTTTACCTTGAGCAAAAAACAAAGAGCGAGATACGCGACTAGAGTTTAATTTCTTATCAACTGGCTCTCGGTCGAAATTTCTCGATAACTCAACTGGCGACGCCCCTTCATCTCTGCCACAAATGGAGGGGGAGACATTCGCTGTGGTAACGAAAAATACCTCCAAATACTTTGAGCAAACCCGACGACCGAAGCCGAAGGCCAAGAGTTCGCGAGACTTCAATTATTCGCTCGATTACAAAAAAATCGATTTTCGCAAAACGCCTGACTCTTACCGCGTTGGGAAAGGCGAACAGGGCGTTCTGATGGTCGAACCCTACAAATCTGAAATCCTACCCCACTGGCGTTTCAAAATACCGAAGGAGGCACGCGAGTCCTCAAAAGAAATCCTCGCTCTCTTTCGCGAGTACAAGCGTGAAAATGATTTCGTCGGTATGGATATGGCCAGAAAGTTCCTCCAGATGGGTTACACACGAGCCCGGCGTTACGCGAATCATCGGAGCGGAAAGAAGTATGGTTCAGACGGCAAGATACTGCCGATCGTGATCGACGAAACAAAGGCGAAATCCGCCGACATCTTTTATAAAGTCTGGCGATCCGTCGAAAATGACAAGACCTACAGTCGCTTAAAGAGCGAATGGCGAGAGCGGCTGGGATGATCAGCGGCGAACAATCCCTCGCGGAAACTTTCGTATGACTTCCTGGATTGCAGCCGCACCTGTCATACCCGGATCTTCGATCATCACTTTCGCCACTTCGTGGGCCGCAACTGGAGTCGCCATGCTCGTCCCGCTTAAGTCGGCAAAACCCCGTTCACCCGAGAAGCATGTCGATGTTAAGTGCTTCGCTAAAACTTCGATCGCGTGGGAACTCATCCCGCCACTGACGCCCATCAACTTCTCATTCGAACAGAAGTTCCAGGGAATCGCGGACCGCATTTTCTCTCCCGATGCCGCAAGCTGAAGAAGCATCGCGGGAACTTGATTTGAAAAACTCGCGGCCTTCCCGTTCCGGGACAAAGCCGTTACGCAAACGAGATTCGGCTCGTTCATTCCGCATGGGAGTGCGGATCCATCCGTGGCCACTTTTTTTCCATCGTTCCCGGCCGCAACGACAAACGCGATCTGAGGGTGACTTCGCAAGGCCTTTCTAAAGGCTTCCGCGAATTCCTCAAACGCGGGAGTTTGACTCTCCACGGGTAACTGAAAGCCCATTGAAATATTGATGACCCGCACGCCTTTCCGAGCGGCATGCTCGATGGCCCCGACGATCGACTTCTGCATCTGACGGGTGATCAGATCCGGATCATCCGTTCCACCCGTTGCTTTCGAATTCGCCAGAACCCGGTACGGAATCAATCCGATGCGCAAATCTCCCGCGGCAAGAAGCCCAGCCACGTGCGTCCCGTGCGCGCTTGAGAGCTGCTCGAACTCAACTGATCTTGTTTCATCAAGAAATTCGCTGAGTCTCGGCTCGACTCGCAGCAGTTTCTTGATGGTTTCGCGCTTTCGTCGCGAGATTTCCCGCACCTCATCGGAGAGTTTGTCGTTTTCATCTTCCGTTCGCGCCAAGTACGGCGCGGGCCACCCATCGCCGCCCGTATAGTCCCATCCCGTAGCGCGAGGATTTCCGTTTCCATCAAGATCGAAGTGGATTTGCTGAACGAGGGCCGGATGATTGTAATCCACCCCGCTATCGAGGACGCCCACCAAAATGAGATGGCTCTGGTTCTGCCCGCGAAAATCCCGTGGGATCGGGTACGGGTTGATTTTTGCCCGTGCATTCGGCGACGCAATTTCTTGATCTTCCACCACGATGCAACCCGAGATGGAAGTAACAATCGCAAGGGCAAGGAGGACGCGGATAAAACGCATTCACTTTTATACCACGGCGGAATCGCCCAGCGATCTCACCTGGAAAATCTTGCCGAACCGACTGCTCATTCGACAGTTTGGACGGGCGGTCCAATTTTTAAGCCACGTCAGATGGATCTCACCCCCAAATCGAATAAATAGGACCTCAATGCGGCACCCGATTTGCTATCCATTTGCTCATCCAAGCCCACGAGGTAAAAAATGAAACACGAAAGCCGAGAACTCAGAGAAAAAGACGCCATTTATACGGAACCCGAGTCTGGAGCCGCGGAACCCGCTGAATCCAGTGTCTTCATGGATTGTGATTCAGACACTCAGCAGGATGACCCCGTCCTCTTTTGACGAATGGAGCCTGAGGTGTATGCTCGATCCCATGAGCAAATCACAAAGTCAGATCGCCGTTCTCATCCTTCTCTCCACCTTAGTTCTCAACGCCTGCACGCACTCCCGAACAAAAAAGTTCGAGAGTGCACTCGAAGCGGGCCGATGCGAAGCCGCCCTCGAAAATATTCCCGAAAATGACGGTCAGCTAAAGTTCCTCGGCCGTATGAACCGCGTTGCCGGCTCAGCCCTCTCCTACGCCGCGACCGGCGCCGGTTATACCGCCGACGTCATTGTCACTGTTGCCGGAGGTGCGATCGTCTTTGTCGCACTCTGTGGGCCCGTCCTCGTGGCAGAATCTTTATCCCAATCCGGTCACTCAGCCTCGCCTTGCCTCCCCGTCGACATCTCCGGGCTCAAACCGACGCAGATGGGAAGCACCATCTACAAGGACACGGAAGAACTTCGCTGCCCCGATCTCACGGCACTCTCAAGGAGCGTTCGCCGAGTCGCCGCCTGCAACGAGAATGCAAGTTCACCGGAATCCCTGGCGCGCGCCAAACAAAGTCTGACGAGCCTGAATAGCAATCCGGAATTCATGAATTGCATTACGAAGGAAGAACGATCTGCGGTCCGCGCGGACATCCACCGACTGACAGAAAAACTGGGTCGTACCGCAAGCTAAGAAGCATTCTCGAGGGTCGCGATACAGTTCCAATCGCCGTCGAGCTTCTTGATCACAAGGTGTTTCTCGTCGATGAGGTCGACGAGAGACGCTTCTTCAGGGAAAAAATGAAGATGAAGATCAAAGGTGAGAAAGAAATAACGTTGGCAGGGAACAACGATGACCAACTGTTTTTTCGCCACCCGCTTGAGCTCCCGCAGCGCAATCTTTGGATCCAGGACGTGCTCAAGTGTGTGGAGGCAAGTGACGATATCAAACTCACCATCCGCAAAAGGCAATTTTTCGATGCTTGATTGATGGTACGGAATCCCATCGTGATTGAGTCTTTTCGCTATGTCCGCGCCTGTCACCTCGAAGCCTGCCGCTTGAGCCTTTTTTAGAAAGAACACGCTTCCGCATCCCACATCAAGGAGAGTTTTAGAGTTCTTATCTAATTGCGAAAGGATGTATTCGAGGCTTGCCGAATTGAGGTCGGTCTCCCTCACAGACGTCAGAGATCCAACCTCTTCGTAAATTGCCCGAAATTCCGCGGGACTTAAGCTGTGAGCATAAGCCTTAAACGTCATATATTTCCGCACGTTCTTTCCTCGATAGAGCACGAAGAAGAGCGGATACATGAACCACTGGTTGTCCCTGAGGAAAGCCGGCAATCCGCTATCTAAAACTGTACGGATCATGTTCGCAATTTTACGATTGATCATGCGGCCCTCGGCTCTCCACGCAGAATACCGCCCGCTCTCGTCAACATCAATGAAGCCGGTCATCACCGGACCTTGGTCGTTGGACCATCCTCATCGATCGCGTGCCTAATACCGCCATCTCGCGAGACCTGCGACGCCATCGCCCATCGGCGCAAGCGAGACGACCACGTCGCGCTCGCCGCGAATGTGGAGCCACGGGATCGTCACGCCGATGAACGTTCCCATCGCGGCTCCGATGGCGACGTCGGAATAAAAGTGCTTACCCGCGGCGACTCGCTCGAGCGCGACACTCGTACCCACGACACCGGAAATCAACCACGGCCAAAAACTTGAATCGGGATGACGAAGACTCCAAGTCATCGAGGCCATCGAGAGCGCGGCGAAGGTTGATGAGGCATGCCCCGAATAAAAACTTTGGTAACCGGACTTTCCGCGCTCACCCGAATAGGTTTCGGGTCGAGGTCTCTGGTGAGTCACCTTGGTCATCGCCGTCAGCGCGCCGTTTAAGCTCATGACTTCGGCGTAAACGACCATGTCCTCGATAAAAGCTTGCGACCATCCGGCGTCCCAATAGCTCAAGGCGACCGGCGCTGCGACCGACAAACCTAGCGTGATGTCACTCGCAAGATCCGCATCGGAGTTGTGATTTCCAATAACGGTTCGATCCAATGAATTCACGCGCTCACGGTCGCACGGGCATCTTCTGTCGACAGATTGCGCACCTATTTCCTGCCCCCAATACGCTCCCGCTAAACCAGCGGTGATGAGAGCGCCGTCTTTCCAAGGCGAGATCTGGTAAACAGAATTTGACCGAGCCACCATCGGCAAACATAAGGCGCAAACGAAGATCCAAATTTTCACGCGAGGCGCTCCCAGAGGAATATCGCAAAGATAATCACCGATGCGAAACTCATTAAGAGCACCGCTCCCGCCGCGCAGTCCTTGGCCAACCGGATCGACTCGTGTTGGCCCGGATGGAGGCGATCCACCAAGCGCTCGAGCGCCGTATTCATCAATTCCAGCGCTAAAATCGAAAAGATGAGAAAGACAAAGATGGCCCACCAAATCGGTGTTGGCCGCAGCAAAACGAGAGCCGCGATCACGACAACCCCGGCTAAAGATTGAATTCGAAAACTTTGTTCGCGGACGAGTCCCTCACGAATACCGGCGAGGGCGTATCCCAGTCGGCGATGAAAAGCTTGGTTTTTCATCGCCGCCCCCTTACTTCGCGAGTACGACGTTTTCGATCAAGATCAGAATAATTCCGATGATCGAGCCACCCGCGATAATTCCCGCGCAGACCGTTTCCTGGTTTTCAACCAATGCGCGGTGGCCGAAACTTTGTTTGTCGGTGAACTTCTTTCCCGCGGCCCAGAAGATCAATGCGCCCAACGCCATCGCGAGGGCATCCGGAAACTGCAAGACGAACGCGAGGCCGAGACCCACGGCCGAGATCGGGAAACGTCCCTTTGTTTTCTTTAAGAGGATCTCGAAGACGATTCCGAGTACGGCTCCTATCAAAACCGCGATCTGCGCCGTCGGGTGGAGCGTGCTCAACCCCTTCGAGAGAACTTCCGCGACCGCCTTCCAGACCTGCGCGCCGGGAAGTGGGAGCTTCTCGGAGGTAAAGAGCGAAATGTCGTTGTTGAAAATCAGGTAGAATACGGGAACCGCGACGAGACCGCCGGCAAAGATTCCGAGAATGTGACCGACCGCTTGGTGGCGAGGTTTTCCGCCCAACATGTAAGCGGGTTTGATGTCCATCAGGAGGTTGCTCGCGTTCAGAGAGACTTCAGACGTAATTCCCGCCGTCATCAAGTTTGTCGGAATGTTCCCCGGAGCGACGACCGAGTAAGTAATCTGCGTCAGTTTACCAAGCGCACCACCGGGAGTGATCGCGGTCAAACCCGTCGAAGTCACCGCGATCAGAGTGAAAATGAACACGAGGGGAATCGCCATGAGACCGAGGAGATAATGCACGCCGAACCAAATGTGCCCGAGGTAAACAGTCAGCGCTCCCAAAATCGGAATACCGACGACAA
>SXSP01000366.1 GCA_005792225.1 Bdellovibrionales bacterium
ATCGCTCTTCATTTTGAAGGCCAAACCAGATGGGCTTAAGGCTCCTGAGGATTTTCTTCTCAATCGAAAATGGAGCATCAATAGCGCCGTGAACTTGAAGTCGGCGCTCACGATGATCATGACGCTCAAACCTGAGTACGTCATGATCAGCGTTGAGAGTCCTTATCCGAACATCCGTATGATGCCGGCTCTCCTCTCCCAAGCATTTCCTGACATCAACATCATCCTGTATGCCGAGAGCAGTTCCGCCGCGAGCCTGACGGCCCTTCGCGAGTGGGGTTCAGAGTACACTCTCTACCCTCCCGTGAGTGGTCCTTCAATTGAGCGCATGGTGGCCCGGATCCAACGCGACATCGAACGTGAGAAAATCGAACAGCTTCTCGCCAAGGAGCGATCTCCCTCGGTAAAATCCGCGGAAACAAATTCGGTTATAAATATCAAGGGTAGCGCGAGCCGCGCCCGCGACCCCGTCATCATGGATCGAGCGAAATCTCAGCTCGCGAACTTTCTCAACATGACGGAACCGGGCGAAATCCCCGGCCAAGATGTCGGCCCGGCGGAAGCTCGGCCTGGAATCAAGGGTCCAACGATCGTTGGAAAAGCGGGAACAACGTCGGGCAGTGGAATGCAGGGCGGTCCTGGCTCGAGTGCCCACACGTCCACATCGTCGGGTTTGAGTGGCTTTCGTGGGTTAAGGCTTCCCTCGGGATCTATGGAGCCGACCGGCGAAAAGGACTCTCTCATCGCCAAGGGAACTCAGGTCGCCATCAGCGCCGCCTCTCGCAACATCGAGGTTCAGAATTCCGAAAAGCTCTCGCAAATTTCGAACGTCGCTTGCATTTCGGTGCAATCGAAGAGCATCTCCGGATACCTGATCGCAGCCTACGGCTCCGACCGAAAGATCGACAAAGAGTTCCTAAACATGCTGAGGCGTCGCCTCGTCGAGTTCATGCATACGACCGATCAAACATTCGAAACGGAGAGCGCGCTCGATCTTCAACTCACCGAAGTCCAATTCGAAGGCTGGGCCGTCGAGCAGGCTGAGTTCTTGCGCAAATCCATTCACAACGGCCACGAGATTGCGGTCGCATTTTTCCCTCCGCAGGCACCCATGCCCGAGCTCGAAATCTCGGCTTCCGAAAAAATGCTGATGATGGATATGGACGAAATCGTCGGCGACGCGATCGTCGACTTCGATCTCTACGTTTATCTGCCGACCAACAATAAATATGTTTTGTATACAAGGAAGGGCGAAAGAATTCCGTCGGATCAGCGCGACCGTCTAGCCGCCAAGGGGGTCAGAAAGATGCACCTACGTCGCGACACCAAGGCCGAAGTGCGCCGCTACCGCGTGCGCAACTTTCTCAATCAAAAAATCGCGATGTTCAAACAGGGCCGACCTTAATTTCCCGGAAGCGAGTACAAAAGGCGAATCATAAGCGCGTAGCTGTCGGCGACCGAGTTGATCTCACGACCCGATAAGTTGGCTTGAGCCGTGAAGGCTTTCATGTACCGGAACTCGGGCCCCAATCGAAGCGTCGGATAAATATCGTACTCGACTCCGACCCCGATGTAGGCACCGGCCGCATCACCGTTACGTGAAAACTTCCGTAAATTATTGTTGAGGAGCGCGATCCCCAGCGAAGCGTACGGAAAAGCCTGCTCAAAGTTCCCGAAGTAGTAGTCACCACCAAAGGAGATTTCACGATGATCGGTCTCGGAGTGGTTCGCGATCAAATAGCGAAGATCAAGCGCCACGGCGTCTTGAATCTTGTAACTGATAGAGGCCGCGAACCCGAACCCGTTTTGACCACCGTCGCCCGGATCGCTGGTTAAGGTGTTCTGCCCGAAAAGCCCGCCAAACCGAAATCCTGAAGGTGGAACAGGCTGCAGAGGATCACCGGTCGTCGTGTCTTGAGCGAGGGCCGGGGAGGCGAGGGCTCCCATGAAGACGCCGAGAATGAGGAACTTTACGAGACGCATGCGCTACCTCCGATGAAAGAATAAAAAAACCCCGGTGCGAACACCAGGGTTTTCAATCGTAGCCTCAGACTGGTCTTTTCGAGGCGCATTCTCCAGAAGCGCCAACCGGAGACACGCGCTTCGAGCCGATTACTGATTCAGGCTCTTGTTCGAGTTCGGAAGGCTCGGAGTCTGATCGTCGATGAATTTGTTGCCACCGTTGAACTCAGACGTCTCTGTCGCCGCTTTCGCAACGCGGTTTTCCAGAGTTTGCTTCATGTCGTCGTAAGAAGCTTTTTCGCCGCCAGCGAGCACAGCCGCAACCGGCTCGGTTTTCGCGTAATCTTTAGGGAACGCGCCGAGCTTCGCGAGATAGCTCGAGATGCTGCCGTTCGCGTTCTGGATAATTTCACGGAGTGTGAAGAGCGGAGCGTATTGCGAAGCTTTCTTTTCAGCTTCGAAGATGATCTGCGTGAGAGTCGCTGCCGTGATGTCGTTCTTCGTCTTGTTATCGATGACCATCACGTCTTCGTTTGTGCGGATCATTTTTGCGATATCGTCGAGAGTGACGTAGCAGCTTTGCTGAGTGTCGTAGAGTTTGCGGTTTTGGTAACGCTTGATGATTTTGGTTTTCGAGCTAGCGG
>SXSP01000367.1 GCA_005792225.1 Bdellovibrionales bacterium
GGACGTCTTTGGATTTGAGGCCTTTCGGGCCGATCAGGGGCCCGTGATCGAAACCGTCCTTCAGGGCAAGAATGCTCTCCTTTTGATGCCGACGGGAATGGGGAAGAGTCTCTGTTACCAGGTTCCATCCCGGGTCTTTTCCGAAAGAGGGGAGGGTCTGACCCTCGTCATCTCTCCCTTGATCGCTCTCATGAAAGATCAGGTTGATGCGGCGCTGAAAAAGGGTTTGCGGGCGGCCTTCATCAATTCATCGCTCTCGGGCGAGGAGCGGAACGCTCGCTACCGGCGGCTCGCGACGGGAGGGTACGAAATTCTTTACGTCACTCCGGAGCGGTTTCGGATTCCGGAGTTTCGTGAGGCGCTCGCGCAAAATCGACTGGCGCTCCTCGCGGTCGATGAGGCGCACTGTATTTCGACCTGGGGCCATGACTTCCGGCCCGATTATTCCCGGTTGGGTGATTATCGTCGTGAGTTGGGAAACCCCGTGACTCTCGCCTTGACCGCGACGGCAACGCCCGAGGTTCAGCGCGACATCCTGGCGCAATTGGGACTCGAGGAGGCGGGGACGGCCGTTTTCAATCGGGGAATTCTCCGACCGAACTTGGCGGTTGAAGTTTTCGATGTCCACGGGATGGATCAAAAGATTCAAGGTTTCATGGCGATGAGACATTCGGCTCCGGGGCCCGCGATCGTTTACTTCTCGTTGATTCAGAGCTTGAGGAAGTTTTCGGATGAGATCGGCCGGCTCGGAATCGAGCATCTCACCTATCACGGTCAAATGAACGACAAGGAAAGAAAGCGTTCGCAGGAGGCGTTTCAGCGGTCGAGTGATGCATTGATTCTGGCGACCCCCGCTATCGGCCTCGGCATCGATAAAGAAAATGTTCGACTCGTCCTCCACGCGGAGATGACGGGATCGATCGAGGCCTACTACCAGGAGATCGGGCGAGCGGGGCGGGACGGGCAACCGGCGGCGTGCGTCCTGCTGTTTGATGACGACGACGTCTCGATTCAGGCGGATTTCTTGGATTGGGCGAATCCTGACCCGGGCTTTATTCGGGCCGTGTACAATCTGATCGAGCGAAACCTCGCGCGGGCGCGGCAGGAGGGGTTTGATTATCTTCGGTCGCAGATGAATTTCTATAATCGACGAGATTTTCGCGTTGAGACGGCGGTGAACCTGCTTGAGCGCTGGGGTTCGCTCGAAGGGCGACAACCGCGGGAGTGGAAGCCCCTCAGTCCACCTCCGGAAGAGTTTTTGGATCAGAAACTTTTTGAGGCGAGAGCGAAGGCGCAGACGCGAAAACTCTACGAGATGGTCAACTTCGCGAAGCTCGAAGAGGGATGCCGGATGGTCGTCGTGAGTCGGTACTTTGGGTTTCCCTCGGAAACTCCCTGCGGACGCTGCGATTTGTGCCTGAGAGGTTCGAAGAATGGGTGAAAGACAGATTCTATTTCCTGATCCGCGGAATGCGGGACCCGATGGACTTCTCTGCGTGGGCGGGGACCTCGAAGTTGACACTTTGTATGCGGCTTATTCACAAGGAATTTTTCCTTGGCCGCAGGAGGGACTGCCGCTTCTTTGGTTTTCTCCTTGGGAGCGAGGGGTGCTTGATTTCAAGGATGTTCATTGGCCACGGCGATTTTTGCGGGATCTCAGGAAATCCGAATTCGAGGTCACGTTTAATCAGGCGTTCGCGTCGGTCATACATGAATGCGCGAAGCAGCCGCGCGTGCACGAGCAAGGCACGTGGATTTTACCGGAGATGCAGTTCGCGTACGAAAAATTTCACGAAGCGGGATACGCCCACAGCATTGAGTGTTGGAAAGACGGCGTTCTCGTGGGTGGAATGTACGGTGTCTATGTTGAGGGCGTCTTTAGCGGTGAGAGCATGTTTCACCGCGCGAGCGGCGCAAGCAAAATGTGTTTATACCGAGCGATTGAAAAGCTGCGCGAATCAGGAATCGAATGGATCGATATTCAGATGGTGACGCCGGTGCTTGAGACGTTCGGCGGCAAGTATATTTCGCGGGACGAGTACTTGGAGCGGTTGGAAAAGGCACATCGGGCGCCGCGCGCGTTGAGGTTTTAGGAGGAGTGAGGGATGGCGATTCGAGTGGAAGAAGGGCGGACCGTCGTGATCACGTATCGCCTCACGGATGCCGAGGGGCGTTTGCTTGAGGAGCGTACGCCCGAGAATCCTTACGAGTATGTTCAAGGTTCGGGTCAGATCAACGCGGCGATTGAGCGCGCGGTTGAGGGGAAGACCGCGGGTTACCAGGCCGAGATTTTTCTGACGCCGAAAGAGGGCTACGGCGAATACAACCCCGCGCTCGTCGTGGATGTGCCGCGCGCTCGTCTCCCGGCGGGAGTGGAAGTCGCGGTCGGCATGAAGTTCAACACCACAAATGCCAAGGGGGAGCCGCTCACGGTGCGCGTAATTGAAATTGCCGAGAAGGCCGTGACTGTCGACGGGAATCATCCCCTTGCGGGATTGGAACTCATCTTCGAATTGAGATTACTTGATGTGCGAGAAGCTGGCGTCAGCGCCGATGCGGGACGAATCGAGATCAAGGTGAAGAAGCGCTCGCGCGATGACGTGCATTGATCAATTGAGAAAAAGATCGACCCACGCCGTTAGCGGCAGGCAGAGCCAGTAGCTCGAGGCGAGGAGGAGGACCGTTAGGCCAGCGAATTTTGCGAGCGCCACGGGGTCTCGCTGATCGGCCAAGGGGACCTCATTATGGTCGACGCGGCCGCTGACGCTCTGTTGGATCAGCTGACGGTAGTGAGCGGGGAGCTGGCGAAAGCGCAAGGCGATGAGGGTGTAAGGTTTCTCTCCTTCGGCTTCGCTCCAATCCGAGCGAACCTCGACACGAACGACCGTCGCAAACCAGGCCATTTGTTTGTGCCCAGGAATTCCGAATTCGATTTTGAGGAGTTCGTTTTCAAATGGGGCTTCAGTGCCGTCGACGACGAACGAGAGCCCCGTTTCGGAGAGATCGTGGATGTGCGCGTGCGTGCTTTGGCCCTTCGTTTCCATTCCCGCGAAACGCATTAAGCTCTTGTCGCCGGGGCGGAAGATGTAGCGGGGCGATCGCTGATAATAGCGGGCTGCGGACATGACGACTCCTCTGCACCTTTATCGGAGCATCAGGTCTGCGGCTTGAAGTGGTTGTAGCCGGTTAGTTCCAAAGTCGAGCGACTTCCGTCTAGGTTCGTGATGATAAGACCCTGTTCGGCGCCGACGGCGCGGCCGATGACCGTAAAACCTTCTGGCACATCTCCGTCGAAGGTCGCGAGCAGTTCGTAGTCTTCTCCACCTGAAAGCGCCAGAGTCAGGGCGACGTCGAGGGAGCCCACCGCCGCCACCGCATCGAGGTGCAGGGGAAATTGAAGAGCGTTGAGTTCAAATCCAACTTTCGATTTTTCGGCAAGATGGTGGAGCTCACTCGAGACACCGTCGCTAATATCAATCAGCGACGTGCAGTTGGCCTGAAGTAACGGAAGCAAATCGAAGCGGGGCCGTGGGGTGAGGTGAGCCTTGATGAGCGAGGGCGCGATTTCTTCGCGTGGTCTTGATTTGAGCGCTTGGAGCCCAGCCGCCGCGAGGCCGGGATGGCCCGAAACCGCTACCCAGTCGCCTGCTCGCGCACCCGAGCGGAGGAGTGGATTTTTAACTTCGCCGACCAATGTAACATCGACGAAGATTCCGTTCGGCGAGGCGGTCAGATCTCCCCCGACGATGTCGACCCCGTAAACGCGCGCGAGGCTCGCGGCTCCCAAATAAAACTGGCTGATGAATTCGTCGGAGACGGCTTTTGGAAGGGCGAGCGAGAACAGTGCGTGGAGAGGTTTTCCGTTCATCGCGGCGATATCGCTCAAGCATGAAGCGAGCGCCTTGTGACCGAGTTCGGCCGGGAGACAGTAGGCGAGATCGAAGTGAACGCCCTCGACCATAGCGTCCGAGCAGAGGAGGAGGGGAGAGCGCGGGAGTTCCACCACGGCCGCGTCGTCGCCGATGCCGACTTGAACCCGGCTCGAGGCTCTGCCCAATACGTTTTCGATGAGGTGGATTTTCTTGAACTCACTCATGGAAATAAGAGTCTTTGCGAAGTCCCTCGAGAAAGCAACTGGCGTTCAGTTCCCCAATTGACTTCGGCGCGCGCGCAGTGAGACTTAGTCGCCATGACCGACGAATACCAGATGATCCAACTGACGAAGAATCCCTTTGACGGAATTTTAAAGTGGCTCGAAGAGGCGAAGAATCAAGGCGTCCTCGAGCCCACGGCAATGTCGCTCGCAACCGCCAATGCGCAAGGTGTACCGAGCGTGCGCATTGTTCTCTTAAAAGATTTAAGCCCACCCACGGCGGATGGACGTCGGGCGCCGCGCTTTTTTACGAATTACGACAGCCGAAAGTCTAAAGAGATTTTAGAGAATCCGCAGGCTGCGCTCGCGCTCTTTTGGGCTCCGCTCGCGCGCCAAATCAGGATCGAGGGTCGAATTGAAAAGCTATCGGCCGAAGAATCCAATGACTACTTCCAGTCGCGGGCGAGAGGAAGTCGCATTGGTGCGTGGGCTTCTCCGCAGAGCCAGAAGATCGAAAGTCGCGCTGAACTTTTGAAGCTCGTCGCGGAAGTAGAAAAGAAATTCGAAGGAAAAGAAATTCCATGCCCGCCGAATTGGGGCGGTTGGCGAGTCATCCCCGAGCGAATCGAGTTTTGGCAGGGGGGTGAGTACCGGCTCCACGACCGCTTCCTCTACGAGTGGAACGGTCGTGATTGGTCGATTTCGCGGCTTGCGCCCTGAGCCTTCAATTTGAAACTCAGCCCGGAGGCCAGCTGAGAGCTCGGCCGCCGATGATGTGAATGTGGATGTGCGAAACCGTTTGGCCCGCGTGTGCATTCGTGTTGATCACAAGTCGGTAGCCTTTTTCAGCAACCCCAAGTTGTTTTGCGATTTCGGGAGCTTTCACCATCAGGTAGCCCATCAGCTCCGCATCGCTCGGTTGAACGTCGTTCATTGTCGGAATGGGGCGCTTCGGGATCAGGAGAACGTGGACCGGTGCCTGTGGGTTGATGTCCCGAAACGCCAGGCATTTCTCGTCTTCGAAGACGATCTGTGCCGGAATCTCTTTATTGATAATCTTATCAAAAATCGTCATGAGGGCGTCCTCTCAGAGGGTGAATGAGGAAAACTTTCGCCTTTTCGGGGGGCTCCGTCAAGAACCGGCGCCGAATAAACAATATTAGTTTTGGTTTTGGCTGCGAGGAATCTTTAAGCAATTGTGCAGTCTGCTAAAACGACAGTGGCGCATATTGTGAAATGCCTGCGAATTGGGCGATGATGCCACATTGGGGGGGAACATGTCCACACAAGCGCAGCGAGCGATCATGGCCGAGGTGGGAGTAGGTGCATCAGCGATGGGGACCGAGAGTCAGGATGGACCGTTCCATTTGAGTCCTCTTCCTTACGGCTACGACGCTTTGGAACCCGTCATTGATCGCGAGACGCTTCATTGCCACTACGATGTTCATCATCGTTCTTATGTGGAGAAGCTGAACGAAGCATTGAAGGA
>SXSP01000368.1 GCA_005792225.1 Bdellovibrionales bacterium
CTCAGTTTCTTTCGGACTCGAAGAGCGGCGCCAAGTGGGTTGCCCGAACCACCGATCGTTCGCTCATCGGTGAGTATCAGCTGGAACATGAACTCCAGGCTCTCGCATCGATCCGTTGCGCGCAGCTAGCGGCGAACATACGTTTCGAAATGCACGGAGATCAGGTCCGCATTCTCACCCCGTTCGTGGAAGGTGTCGGATTAGATCGCGTCTTACGTGCTCGAACACTTTCAGTCCGTGAATCGATCCAGGTCGCATCCGATCTTCTTCTCGCGCTCGTTTCGGTCCATGCCCAGGGCGTTCTCCACCGGGAAATACGGCCCGAGGTGATCATCGTAAAACAGGCCGTTGGCTCGAGCGGTCATCTCGAGATTACCTCGGCCGTTCTCACCGGATTCACTGCGCCGAAGGCGACTTGCGGTGTCCTTGAAGATCCAACACTGATCGAAGATCTCTCGTACATGTCGCCTGAAAAGACGGGCCTCTATGAGAGTGGACTTGATGAACGGACCGATTTGTATTCCGTAGGCTGCGTGCTGTACCGTGCGCTGACAGGGAGTTCCGCCTTTCCCGGAAAGACCGCAAACGAAGTTTTGCGCAAGCAGCTCACCGGGCGCCCGGATGAAGTCTTACTCGCGCGGGCTGGGGTTCCACTCCTCCTCAGTGATTTTGTACGCAGGCTCGCCGAATGCGATCCGCGACGTCGCTATCAGGCTGCGAAATCCGCTTACTACGATCTCGAGGAAATCCGACGCATTCTTGAAGCAGGCCTCGAAAAGGAGGTCGGCACCCGGCTTGTTCTCGGCCAACGTGATCGCCGGCACGGTCTGACCGAACCAGCCTTCATCGGCCGCAAAGAGGAGCTCAAGTTGATCCAGGCGGAGATCGACGCGGTCGAGAGCGGCGAACGGTCGTCGTTCGTCGCGATCGAATCGCTCTCCGGCGGTGGAAAATCCGCGCTTCTCAGTGAGATCGAACGCGAAGCTCGGCGGAGAGAGTTTCTCGTCTTCCGCGGCCGAGCCGTCACGAATTCGGCGACGGGACCACTCGAGATTTTCGCGAGTGTTGTCAGGCTCGCCGGTGAATACGCGCAAAGAGACGGTGAATTTCTAAAGCTTCTGGCCGAAAAACTCGCGGATCATGCGGCCGCTCTCTCAAACTTCGCGCCGGATTTTTCGCAACTCCTCGGGCTCACGGCGCCGCATTTCGAAGGCCAAGAAGAATTCGGCGAATTCCGAATGAGCGAGGCCATGGTGGCTCTCATCGACGCCTTGGGAAGTGGATCGAGACCCGCGGTCTTCCTCTTCGACGATTGCCAATGGTCCCAGGAGTTTTCTGTCAACGTACTGGCGGAATGGCAGAGTCGCGCTCGCACCCATTCTTCGAGGGTCTTCATGGCCGTTTCGTTTCGGACCGAAGAAGTCGCGGAGCAAACGTCATTGAGGTCGATCGTTTATTCGGAACGAATTCCGCTTCCGCCCTTGAATGAATCCGAGGTTCATCTTTTGATTGAATCGATGGCGGGTGACGTCCCCGGGGAGGTTCTCTCGCTCGTGAATCGGCTGAGCTCTGGCTCACCTTACATGGCGATCGCGGTATTGAGGGGAATGGTGGAGTCCGAAGCCTTGAGGCTGACGGAAAAAGGGGAATGGAAGGTCGACGCCGACGCCTGGAAAACGTTGAGTACGTCGAGCCAGGCCGCTTCGTTTCTTGCGCGTCGGTTAAGCTTGCTATCCGTACCGACACTTAAATTTCTCTCGGCCGGCGCGATCTTAGGAAAGGATTTTGAATACGCGAGAGCCGCGCGGCTCTCCGAAGTCGACGGTGCGCTTAACTGCCTAAACGAAGCCCGCGCGCGCCATATTATCTGGATGGCTGCGGATTCCAGTCGCTGTCTCTTCGCGCACGATAAGATTCGGGAGAGTTTGCTCGATCAACTCACGGATGATGAGCGAAAATCCCTCCATCATCGGGCGGCCCTCGAGATTGAATCGACAGTGCCAGATGCGAACCTCGATATCGCTTATCACTACGATGCTGCGGGTCTGCCCGAGAAGGCTTTCCCGTTCGCGATGGCGGCTGCCGAGTGCGCTCTAAAAACTTACTCGCTCGCGATTGCCGAGCAGCAATACCGAATAGCGAAGAGGGGAGTCGAACCCTCGGATCATAGCGCGCAAAGAAAAATCGCGTTGGGGCTTGGCCGCGTGTTGATGCTCCGAGGGGATTATGAGGGATCCAAGGACTGCTTGGAAGATGCTCTGAGCCTCGCGAAATCCGATGACGAACGCGCAATGACCTACAGCTTGATCGGCTCACTCGCGTTTAAGCTCGGTGACATGAACGAGGCGGCTCCTCCACTCGAGCATGCGCTGAAGCTTCTCGGAAAGACCGCGCCCACTGGAATTTGGCTCTTCATCGCCTTAGCGTGGCAAATCGCGATTCAGATTTTACATACGCTCTTTCCGAAGCTTCTTTTGGGAACTCGAGGAGCCATTACGGGCGATGTCGTTGCGCTCGCGGAAATCTACAAACAGCTCGCTTATACCTACTGGTTTCAAAGGGGAAAGTATTACTGCCTCTGGGTCCACCTCACGGCGATGAATTTAACAGAGAAATACGCACCCTCACTCTCGATGGCGCAGGCGTATTCCGAACACGGACCGGTGTTAACGATGGTGCCGCTCTTTGATCGAGCGACGCGGTATTGCGAGCGTTCCCTCGCCATTCGAAAGCAATTGGGCGATGAGTGGGGTCAAGGGCAAAGCAATAACTTCTTAGGCGTCGTCTACTATGCTTGCGGCCGGTTTCGGGATTCCTTGCGCGCCGATCAAGAAGCGATTCGGCTTCTCCAGCGAACGGGAGATCGGTGGGAGGCCAGCACGGCGACTTGGCAGTCGGGCTACTGCTACTATCGTTTAGGACTTCTGAACGAAGCCGTCGCGATTACGAAGGCCGTTTACGAAAAGTGTGTTGAGAGCGGGGATCGTGCGGGCGCGGCGAACAGCGCGGCCATCTGGTCCAAGGCATCGTTCGGTAATTTACCCGCGAAAGTGCTTCAGGATCTTCTCGCGCAAGATTGTGACGACCTTCACTCCGAAGGTGAGGTCAGCACGGGTGAGGGAATTCGGCTCATCCGTTGTGGTCGTTATGACGAGGCTTACGCCCTCTTAAAATCCATTGGTCAACGGTTGAAAGCCGCAAGCGTCATTCAAGAGTTGATGGTTCCCGTCTGGTGCTGGCAGCTGACGGCTCTCCGGTTGCGAAGAGAGAGCGCGCCTGAATACGCACAGAAGCAGAGGAAAGTTCTGCTTCGCGAGTCCCGCAAGGTTTACCGGGAGGCGATGAGGCTCGCGCGCAAGTTTAAGAATAATCTCGCCCACGTTTTGCGAGAAGGCGCCATGCTCGCATTGGTGGAGGGCCAGGTCCGGTTGGCCGAAAAGCGATTTGAACTCTCGATCGCCAACGCAAGTTCGCGAGAGATGCAGATCGAAGAAGCTCTCACGCGACTGCTCCGCGCTGAAGCTTGGCGGCTCCTCGGTCGCGCGGTGAACCCCAGGGATGAAACAATGGCCCGCGAAGCCGTGAGAACGGCAGGCGTCACGATTGAAGAAATATTGTTTAGAAAGCCCGGGGGCGCGCGGACTCCGACCGTCGCCCTGCTCGATCGGTTTTCGAATCTCCTCTGCGCCGGCCGGGAGATCTCGGCCGCCCTCACCGAGGAAGAAGTGCTCAAAACCCTCCAGAATGCGACACTACGTCTGCTTCGCGGCGCCAGCGTTCAAGTTGTGAGTCTCCGCGATGGACCACTCTACGATGATGAAACGATCGTCGCGGCTCAGACGAGTCAAACCTTCCAGGTCAAAAACGAGCACGGGCGCACAAAGCTCGCCGCGCCCATCGGCGCGCACTCGGGCGTGCAGCATTTGCTTTACGTTGAAGGGCCGGAGTCCGCGTCCTTGGGCAGTGAAGAGTCCGTGAGACTTCTGAAGTTTCTTTGTGGCCTTGCGAGCACCGCGCTCGAGAATTCCGCGAGTTTTGAGAAGATGCAGAAGCTCAACGTCGCCCTCGAAAATCGGATCGCGGAACAAAAGCGCGTGGAGGACGAACTCCGCGAAGCGAAGGCGATGGCGGATTCCTCAAGCCGGGCTAAAACTGAATTCCTAGCTAAGGTCAGCCACGAATTGCGGACTCCGCTCGGCGCGATTTTAGGGTACTCAGAGCTGGTGCTCACCGAATCGACCCATACCGACGAGAACCTTGAGCATGTTGAATCCATTCGTCGAAACGGCATGAGTCTGATCCGGCTCATCGATGATCTTCTCGATGTGTCAAAGATCGAGGCCGACAAGATGAATATCGAGAAGAAGCACGTCCGCTTCCAGAGCGAAGTGAACCACGTGATCGAACTCATGCGCGCAAAGGCTCGCGAAAAACAAATTGAAATCCACTGCGACTTAAGCGACGCCCCGGCCGTTGTTCAAACCGATGACGGGCGCGTTCGCCAGATTCTCATCAACCTCTTGAGTAATGCGGTGAAATTCACGGCCGAGGGATCGGTCCAATTGAAAGTGAGCGCGTGCCGCCAAGGAGATCGGCTCAAAGTGGAGACCCTCGTGCGCGACTCCGGAATCGGCTTGTCTTCCGAGCAACAAACTCGGCTCTTTGAGCCGTTCAGCCAGGCCGACACTTCGATTCGCTCGAAATTCGGCGGAACGGGCCTTGGGCTCGCGGTCTCACGCAAGCTTGCGCGCGCGCTCGGAGGAGACGTGATCCTGAAGGAAAGCACCCTGGGTGAAGGATCAGAGTTCTATTTCTACTTCGACGGAGGATCATGGGAAGAGTTAAACGCCCACAAAATGGTCGCCGAGCCCCCCAAAGTTTGTCCCACGGGACAGTCCAAACCGCTTTCGGGGCGACGACTTCTGCTCGTAGAAGATACGATAGATAATCAAAAAATGTTTAAGCGGTTTCTGCAGGGCGCGGGTGCCGAAATTGCTATCGAGGGGAGTGCGGAGGACGGTTTAAGGCGCCTTGAGCGTGAGCAGTTTGATCTCGTCCTCATGGACATCCAGCTTCCTGCTATGAATGGTTATCAGGCGACCCGTGAGATCCGCCGGCGGGGCCTTTCGATCCCGATTTTGGCTCTGACCGCGCACGCAATTGCCGGCGAGCGTGAGAGGTGCTTGAGTGTCGGCTTCGACGGCTTCATCACGAAGCCCGTAGAAAAGAGTTTCCTCATCTCGTCGATCATCGACGCGCTCGCGGATTCGGCTCCCCGAGGGCAGCCCGCCCACTGAGGTCATGATTCCCTGCGCCAATTCTTTGAAAACGAGGTCTTCGTCGCTGCCTTCGGCCCGAAATTTATGTAGTTTGGGGCTTTCGAGGTGAGTATGGCGCAGGAATCCAAGCAAGAAGGCAAGTTCGGTCCACCCACTGACGTCGCGTCGGTCCTACGAATGTACAAGCGACCTAAAAAAGCGGTGATCACGGCGGGAATGCCTTACGCCAATGGTCCCTTGCACCTGGGCCATTTAGCGGGAGCTCACGTTCCGGCAGACATTTACGCTCGCTGGATGCGCATGCTCATCGGCGCGGAAAACGTTCTCTTCGTTAATGGAAACGACGATCACGGCTCAACCAGTGAAGTCGCAGCCCTTCAAGCCGGCAAATCGATTCGCGAATTCATCGACACCATTCACGAGAAACAAAAAGAAACGCTCGCGCGCTACGGGATCCAGACCGATATCTTCACCGGAACATCGCGGCCGGAAACATACCCTCGTCACGAGGCCTACTCCCAAAACTTCCTGCGAACGCTCCACAAGAACGGGCTTCTGCAGAAGCGGGTGACCAAGCAGTGGTACGACCCCAAGATGACCCGTTTCCTTCAAGATCGGTTCGTGCGTGGTACGTGCCCGAACTGTGGCAACACGGATGCTTACTCGGATGAGTGCGACGCGTGCGCAACGCAGTTCGATCCGAGTCTCCTCAAAGATCCTCGGAGTCAGCTCAGTGACGCGAAACCAGAACTCCGCGAGACGGCGCACTGGTGGCTCGATATGTGGAAAGTCGCCGATCCATTAAAGGCCTGGATCGAGACGAAGCAAAAAACCTGGCGCTCCGCCGTCGTGACCGAAGTCAGCAACACCGTTCTCATCGGCTGCCGTTTCGAAAACATTCACGAA
>SXSP01000369.1 GCA_005792225.1 Bdellovibrionales bacterium
AAGACGGCAAACGCCCGCGACCGAAAGGCCGGGGTGCCAGCAGTAGTGAGCGATCTCTTGCTGATTCGCTTTGATCGCTTCGATGATGGTCGTACCGGGTTTTACTTCAAGCTCTTTGCCGTTAATGGTGCATTTGAGCATAGATCTGCGTTCCTTTAACTTTTGAGCGTTTCTCTTGGATGAAATATTCGAACTCGTCGCGGAACTTCGTCACGAAGCTCAACACCGGCAGAGCCGCGGCATCTGAGAGAGCGCAGATTGTACGCCCCTTCATATTGTCGGAAATCTTCAAGAGAAGATCGACGTCGCCAGGTTTCCCGTGCCCGTGGATGATTCCGTGGACGATTTTTTCGATCCAACCCGTTCCTTCACGGCAGGGCGTGCACTGACCGCAAGATTCGTGGTGGTAAAAGTGCGTGATGGTCGAGAGCGTGTCGACCATGCAATTCGAGTCATCGATGACGATGATCGCGCCTGAACCCAACATCGAGCCGAGTTGGGTCATGCACTCGTAATCGAGAGTTGCGTTTTGACATTCGGCCGCGTTGAGAACGGGCGCGCTCGATCCGCCGGGAACGAACGCTTTCAGTTTACGGCCGGGCTTGAGGCCTCCGCACTCATTATTAATGAGGTCCATCAGCTTATAACCGAGTGGAACTTCGTAAGTGCCAGGCTTATTGACGTTCCCGCTGATCGAGAAGAGTTTTGTTCCCGCCGATTTTTCGGTTCCGTATTTGCGATAACCCGCGCCGCCGTCGCGAACGATGTTAACGACCGCCGCGAGAGTTTCGACGTTGTTTACGATCGTCGGCTTACGGAGGTAACCCTGAACCGCGGGAAATGGCGGCTTCAGTTTGGGTTGTCCCTTGTAGCCTTCGAGCGACGAAATGAGCCCCGTCTCTTCTCCACAGATATAGGCACCCGCGCCGAGGTAGAGATCGAGGTCGCAATCAAAACCAGAACCCATGATGTTCTTGCCGATGAGGCCCGCGGCTTTCGCTTCGCGAATCGCCTCTTCGAGGATCGCGGCCGGCCCCATGTATTCACCGCGAATGTAGATGTAAGCCTTGTGTGATTTCACCGCGAAGGCCGAGATCAACATGCCCTCGATCAGTTGGTGAGGAGCTTTCTCCATCATCACGCGATCTTTGAATGTTCCGGGCTCGGATTCGTCGGCGTTGCAAAGGAGGTAACGGGGTTCGCCGTTGTTCGGGAGAAATCCCCACTTCGCGCCCGTCGGGAATCCCGCACCACCGCGACCGCGAAGACCCGAGGCCTTCACTTCGTCGATGATTTGTTGCGGCTGCATTTTGAGTGCTTTCGCGAGCATCTCGTAGCCGCCGTGTTTTTTGTATCCCTCGAGGGTTCTGTACTCTTTTTTGTCGTAATGCTCGGAGAGGTACTTTACTTCTGCCATTACTTCCCTGCCTTCGCGCGGAGGCTGCGTACGAGTTCGATTCCTTTTTGTTCGTTCAGGCCTTCGATGTACGGGTCGCGGTTCACTTGAAGCATCGGTGCCGTGTCGCAAGAGCCGAGGCACTCCACTTTCGAGAAAGTGAAGAGACCGTCTTTGGACATTTCGCCCGTGCGAGAGCAGCCGGCTTCTTTCATCATTGAATCCGTGAGCTCGCGACCACCCAACATGCCGCACGTGAGCGTGCAGCAAACCTGGATATGGTACTTACCGACGGGTTGTTTGTTGAACATCGTGTAGAAGGTCGCGACTTCCTCGATCTGCGCGGCCGGGATGTCCATGACATTGCTGAGCTCGGCAATGACTTCGGGGCTGACCCAGCCGCCGTTTTCATCTTGCGCGCGGTAGAGCGAGCGAATGATCGCGGATTGCTTTTGCTCGTAACGAACGAGTTCGTTCTTTACGTACGCAACGCCCTCGGGGGAGAGCTTGAACGCTTTTCTCGGAATCGGTTGTTTTTGCATTTCCATATCTCGTCCCCTTACCTATCCAACTCGCCGGCAATCAAATTCATCGAACCGAGGATCGAAATCACGTCGGCCATGAGACCACCCGTGATTTGCTCCGGGAACGATTGGTAGATCGCGAAGCACGGTCCACGGCAATGGAGACGGTACGGTCGGCCCGATCCGTCGCTCACCATGTAGAAGCCGAGTTCGCCGTTACCGCCTTCGGTTGCGTCGTAGATATCGCCGACCGGAGGACGGAGACCTTTGATGACCAACATGAAGTGGTTCATGAGGCCTTCGATGTTTCCGTAAACGTCTTTTTTCTCGGGAAGAACGATGCCGCGATCGCGAATTGTCCAATCGCCCTCGGGAACGTTTTTGCAAACTTGCTCGACGATCTTGAGGGACTGGCGCATTTCAGCGACGCGCACGAGGTAACGATCGAAGACGTCGCCGGAGGTTCCGACCGGAACTTCCCAATCGAGTTGATCGTAACCGTAGTAAGGCTGAACTTTGCGGAGATCGAGGTTCACGCCGGCCGCGCGCAAGCATGGCCCCGTGTATCCCCACTCGATCGCATTTTCCGCCGAGATCGCGCCGACTCCTTGAGTCCGCTGGATCCAGATTTTGTTTCCGCTGAGGAGGCGCTCGAGTTCGTCGACGCCGTTACGGATTTTCGCGACCGTCTCGAGAACGTCGTCGTACCATCCGGGAGGCGCGTCTTGGGCCATGCCGCCGATACGCGTGAGCGAAACCGTGAGGCGCGCGCCGCAAAGCTTTTCGAAGAGCGAGTAGACCATCTCGCGATAAGTAAAGAGATGGAAGAACGTCGTCAGGGCGCCCAAGTCGACCGCGTTCGCACCAATGCAGACGATGTGATCGATCACGCGCGAGAGCTCCGACAAGATCACGCGCATCGCCTGCGCCTTGGGCGGAAGCTCAACGCCGAGCATGCGCTCGACAGCTTTGCAGTAAGCGACGTTGTTAAGCGGTGCCGAGCAGTAGTTCAGGCGATCGGTATACGGAATCACCTGGTTATACGGGTGAGTCTCCGCCATTTTCTCGAAGCAGCGATGGAGGAAGCCGAGTTCGACGTTCGCGCGGGCGATCGTCTCACCGTCAAGCTCCGCCATGACCCGAAGTGTACCGTGCGTCGCCGGATGCGAGGGGCCGATGTTGAGCGGCACGAGAGAGCGGCCCTTCGTTTCGAACTTATCATCCGGCTCGAAGTGGATCGGGAGCGCATGCGAGCAGTGTTGCTGTTGATCCGCGTAGTAATCTTTGCGGAGCGGGTGACCTTGGAATTCATGGTGGATCAGAATGCGCGTCAAGTTCGGATGGTTCGCGAACTTGATGCCGTACATGTCGAAAGTTTCGCGCTCGTACCAGTTCGCGCATTTCCAAACGGATGTCGCGCTCTCGACCGACTCACCGTCGTTCACCTGCGTCTTGATGCGAAGGCGCTGGAACGTCTTCGAGCTGAAAAGGTGGTACACGACATCGAAGCGTTTCCCGCCGGCGGCCATGCGTTCGGGGTAGTCAGCTCCACAGACGTCTATGAGGAAGTCAAAACGGCCGGTTTCTTTCAAGAAGCGCAAAACGGGAACCACGTCCTCTTTCGGAAGATCGAGCACATCATCACCGACGGGAGTCGTGCTGAACTTGAAAGCGGAGAAGCGATCTCTGTTTGCGAAGCTGTCTGCGATCTGGGCGAGTTCGTTTTTAAGCGTCTCGAGATTCTGCGTCGCCATTCGTTTCTTTCTTGATGCGAGTTAAAATTAAACCGAATGAATTGAGTCGTCTTAAACCGGGCGCAGCCACGAAGGCCGTTTCCAGTTCGCTCTCCAAGGGCGCGGATGGTTCGAACCGATCATGCGCTGAAGCGACATGATGCCGTCGAGAACCGCCTCAGGAGTCGGAGGACAACCAGGAACGAAGACATCGACCGGGATGACCTTATCGATCCCTTGAAGAACGTGATACGCGCGGTAGAAGCCACCGGAGCTCGCGCACGCTCCCATCGAGATCACATACTTGGGCTCGAGCATCTGTTCGTAGATGTGAACCAGAACCGGAGCCATCTTCTCGGTGATGGTGCCCGCGACGATCAACATGTCTGCCTGCCGAGGGGAGAAACGTACGACTTCGGCGCCGAAACGCGCGAGATCGTACTTGGGTCCCATGACCGACATGAGCTCGATCCCGCAGCAAGCGGTGCCGTACGGCATGGGCCAGAGAGAGTTTTTTCTTCCCCACGCGACGACGGCGTCGAGCTTCGTGGTGAACGCGAAGGACTTCGCCGATTCTTCGATCGCGGCTGCAGACGCGAGTTGACCGGGCGCTGAGACGACGGGTGTGTTCTGCGATGTGCTCATTTCAAAATCCTTTAGGTCAAGTTCCGCTAACTAGAGGCGAATCGCCACAACTCGCGCTGACGAAGTTGAAGCGAAAAATCCATTAGAAAACACGACGTTTATGGACCAGTCTAGTATCACGCAATATAGGTTGTTGTCACTTGCTTGTCATTTAGCTTTGTCATTCAAATCGCGCCATTGCCGCATGACCCCGAGATTTTCTGATCAGTCGAAAATGTTTTCGATTGAATCTCATTTCGGAGGCTGCCTAGACTTTCAGCTTGAACGACGTCTCGCAAAGGATGCGGGGCAAATTCCACATGGAGGGGATCTCATGAAGCAGCATTGTCTGTCTGCTCGACTCGTTTGCCTTTTCGTTTGCCTATTCGCCGGTGCCTCTTTCGCTGGCACTGCCACATCGACCGACGCAAACGACGTACTTATCAAGTTCACGAATCCTGAATCCGCCGAAAGCTTCTCGGCTCAAGCGCGCGTTGGAGGCGCGAAAGTCGAAAGTCTCGGGGACGGCCAAGGATCCACCCAATGGATTCAAGTGAAGTTCACCGCCCAGCAACTTCGCAAAACATCCTTAGCAGAACTCGCCGCTCGTCGCGACGTGCTGATCGTTCAGCCTAACTACAAATTGAAAATCTATGAAGAGTACTCGCTTCGCGATCCCGCGGCGCGTGCCCGCCTCGCTCGTCTCGTGGAGACACGTTCGCTCTTCGCTCCTCCTGATAATCCGGAATTCCCCCGCAATCGCAGCGGCGGCTCGGGCTCCGATCCGAACTTCGGGAACCAATGGGGAATGAACGACATCGGCGTAAAAAACGGATGGAACCGTGGCCGTGGCCAGGGCGTCGTGGTGGCAGTCATCGATACCGGTGTCGATTACACCCACGAAGATCTCATGGACAACATGTGGCACAACGCCGGTGAGAGCGGACTAGATTCTTCGGGCCGCGACAAAGCGACCAACGGGATCGATGACGATGGAAACGGATTCGTCGATGACCTCATGGGCTGGGATTTCGCGGCGAACGACAACAAGCCGTATGATCTCTCGGTCGATCCGATTCAAGTTTTGATGGGCGGCGGAAATCCGGGTCACGGCACTCACTGCGCGGGGAACGTCGCGGCTTCCGCGAATAACGGCAAAGGTGTCGTCGGTGTCGCGCCCGAAGCGAAGATCATGGCGATTCGTTTCTTGAATGAAAAAGGTCAGGGCGATACGGCTGGAGCCGTGAAGTCGATCAATTACGCGGTGAAGATGGGCGCTCGCATTCTCTCCAACTCTTGGGGCTCCGAGGGCGAGAGCTCCACCGAAGGCGAACAGAACGCCGCACTTCGCGAGACGATCGCCGCTGCCGAGAAGGCCGGCGTGTTGTTCGTCGCCGCCGCGGGTAACGGACACTCGGGCGTTGGTTATGACAATGATACGGACGCGAAGCCGGCCGTTCCCGCTTCGTACCCGCACGAGAACATCGTTTCCGTCGCGGCGATCGCCTCTTCGAATTCGCTCGGTTCGTTCTCAAACTGGGGAGCGCAGACGGTGGATCTCGCAGCTCCCGGCGTCGTCGTTTACTCAACGACGGTTGGCGGAACTTACAGCGACACGATCATCGATATGTACGGAATCAAGGCGACTTGGGACGGAACTTCGATGGCCTGCCCGCACGTAGCGGGAGCCGCCGCGGCTTACCTTTCGAAGAATCCGGGTGCTTCGTACCAGCAGATCAAGGCCGCCCTCTTGAACTCTGTCACTCCGGTTCCCGCGATGCAGGGCAAGTCGGTTTCGGGTGGAAAGTTGAACTTTGAGAAGCTGATGAATCAGTAACCGGGCTCGCTTGCCACGGGGTGGCAAGCAAAAGGTACGCCGTACCGCATGCGGTACGGCGTACCTCCGGCCTTTAGGCCGCTTTCTTGGCGGCGGAGAGGAGGCCGACTTTGGAGCCGGCTTCTCCGCAGATGCCCCAGAAGGTTTCTTTCAGCACGAGTTCTCCGGCGTTCATTTTTACTTTTGGGAACGAGCTGGCTTCCCAGTGGGTCACGAACTCATCTTCTTTTACCGCGCGCACGACTTTGAGGAGAAGGCGGAGATGAACCTCGGTCATCTTGCCTCCCACCAACATGTTCTTGAGGTTTCCCTCGTTGGTGGCGCGCAGGAAGCCGTAGAGGCTCTTCAGTTCGTCATGCGAATACATCATTACCCTCCTTCAAAGGTCTAGGAGCTTATCGGCCGATTCGTGGAGGACGTGAGGAGCCGTCTCATTTTGGTTCGCATTTCGACCCGTGACTGGCGCGGGCGGAGGTTTGGCGGAAATCCGTCGATCACTTGAACACCGAACACGCGTGAGGCAAAACAAATTGATGACATCTCGCACGGCCCTCTCTCAAAAGCCCTTTCGCTATTTTATGAAGCAGCATCGCCGGGCATTCAGGCTGGGAGTGCTGTCGCTGTTTTTTACGAATCTCTTTGATGTTCTAACACCGCTCGGATTGAAGGCGGGCATCGACGCGATCGAGAAGAGCGATACGCGCGGACTCACGTGGGCCATCGCCGCCTTTCTGGGTCTCATGGCGGGAGTGACCGTCTGTCGTTATTACTGGCGGATTTATTTCGGGAGATTTCATCATTCGGTGGCGGAAGATTTGCGCAACCGGATTTTCTCGAAGCTCACGGGACTGGGTCCGACATTCTTTGGTCGAAAGCCCGTCGGCGAGCTCATGAGCTTGATTACGAATGACGTGAATTCGTTTCGGATGGCGATCGGGCCTGGCGTCTTGATTCTGCTTGATGCGATATTTTTGATCGCGATGATTCTTCCCGTGATGTTGTGGTTATCGGCGGATTGGACGTGGAAGACGTTGATTCTTCTCCCCTTCCTTCCGTTTCTCATTAAACGGATGTTGAACCTCATTCACGACCGGTTTCGGCTGCAGCAAGATAAACTTTCGGATGTCTCGGCGAGCGCGCAGGAAATCGTCTCGGGAATCCGCGTGATCAAGAGTTTCGTGCAGGAAAAAAACCAGGCGCACGAGTTCAATTCGCATTCGGCCGATTTTGAGGAAGCG
>SXSP01000370.1 GCA_005792225.1 Bdellovibrionales bacterium
GGCCCGCGAGATCAAGGCGTGCCATGCGTTCGAACGTTTGCGCCGCTTGAGTCAAGCAGTCGCGACCGTTCGATGATTTCGGGAAGAGCTTATACATCTGATAGCACGTATTCGCGCCACCTTCGGCATCGCCCACGCGGAACTGCAACTGGCTCGCATTCCACCAAGCCTTTGAAGCGAGATCCGAGTTTGCGTTTTCGAGCGCAAACTTCTTATAGGCTTCGACGGCGCCAACGAGGTTCCCCTTCTCTTCGAGCTGCTGGATCTCGGCGAAGTAAGCTTCGCGGTAGATCTTCTCGATTTGACCACCGCGCTTGGCATCTGACGATTTGCCCATGAGAGATTGAGCCGCCGCCTTAAGACCTGCGTAATCCTGCTTCACGTTTAAGATGTCGAGGTAAAGATCCTGCGACTTCAAAATGCGTTCCGCAGTTTGCGGTGTGGAGACGCTCTCCCAACCGATCTTTTTGAATTGCGGAGCGGCTTCGTCGTAACGCTCTTTCTCGTATGCGATGAACGCACGCTTACAGCGAAGTTCAAGCACGTACTGCCCTTGGGGGAATCGCTGAATGTAGTTCTCGGTCAACTGGATGAAATGCTTTTCATCCGCATCGTTCCACTTATCCTTCACCGCGCGCTCAAGAGAAACGATCGCGGCGTATGCGGCGTCGTGAGCCACCTTCGGATCGATCTTCACGCCTTGCTTTTGGTATTCCTCAAGCGATGCGTAGTGGATGCTCGCTTCACGGAAATCACCGCGAGCAAACGTCAGTTCCGCATAGGCATAACGAACCGACGGAAGGTCGCCGTCTTTTGCGGTGTCAGCAGATTTCAAATAAACTTTGTAAGCCTTCTCAGCCGTCGCGAGAAGTTCTTCTTGGCCTTTTCCGCCTTCAACTCCGCCCTGTTTTTTCCAGAGAGAATGCCACTTTGTCGCGAGTTTCTTCGAAGTCTCGGCGACTTTGTCTTGGCAATCCTTGCGGGGAAGAGGCTCGCCTTTTTTAAGCTTTTTCGCGGGAACGGGTGCCGCTTGAGCATCGCAATACTCATCCAACTGCGCGAGTTGGTTGGCGGCTTTGCCCTGTTGCTTAACACGTTCGTAGTTCCAAATGAGTTCCTCGTGCGCGGAAGCCACCATCTCGGACTTCGGCATCTTCGAGAGAACATCACGCAAAACCATCTCGACGTCTTTAAAACGGCTGTGACGTTTGTAGAGGTCTACGAGTCGCATGATATAAGGAGACGCGTCGATTTCTTGAGCCTGCGCCATGAAGTAGTCGACCGCGAGATCCGCCGTCTTCACGTCACCAAAGTAGAGAGCCAAGTCACCGAGAGCTTCTTTACGAAGGTCAAGTTTCGAGTCGAGCTTCTCGGAGGCGACTTTGCGACCGAACTTCACGACTTCTTCGAGCTGTCTCATGCCGGCTGCGGCATCGTTCATATTGTAGTGGCACCACGCGGCCTTATACATACCGTAGGGATAAACGCGCGAGCGCGGGTACTTGCGAATCGCCTTGAAGTTTTCGATCGCGACCTGGAAGTTTCGCTTGTTATAGTTGATCTCACCGACAGCCAAGTAGCTATCCGGCACGAGGGGTGATGACGGGAATGTCGTGATCAACTTTTGAAAGAGCTTATCCGCAGAATCGTTATCACCCACCTGTTGGTAAGCGTAAGCGTTGTTGAACATCACGATATCCATCGCGCGGAATCCCGGGAACTTCTCCTGAATACGCTGATAGATTCCAATCGCACGACGAATTTCACCCGCCTCCGAAGCTTCCTTTACGAGAGTCGGTGCGAACGTCATGACTTGTTCTGAATGCTTGTGGACTTCGAAGAAGCGCTCCGTGCGCGCGCGACGCATGTAGAGTTCAGCGAGACGAACGAGGATCTCGGGCTCCATGCGCGTGCCCTGATAACGCTTTTCTAAACGTTGGAGCTGCTGGAGGGCTTTCTTCTCCGAGCGCATGACGAGCATCTCGGTCTTGAGTGCCTTCAGTTCGTTTCCGTTTTCGTCGCCTTCTTTAAAGCGAAGCTCTTTTTCAACGCCGGATTCTCCGGGACGCTTTTTCGCCTCGGCGATCGGCGAAGCGAAGAGCGCCACCGCAGCCGTGCTCAGGACAACGAGGTTTTTGTACTGCTTTTTCATACGCATCTCACTTAGCCCCTTGAGGGGTAAAATCCACGTTGATCGAAGCATCCGGTCCCGGAACCGCTTCGCCGTGGAAGCGAATCGAATTTTTCGCCTCCACGTAACTCCAACCATTGGTATCGCTTTTCGGTACTTTCTTGCCGTTAACAAAGACCTGAATCGTGTCAACGTTCGGTAAACGGTCGAGGGGGAACTCGACCAAGAGCTCCTTCAGACGCGCATTCACGTTGGTGAGTGCGCGACCAAAGTCCGCATCGCAGATCGACTCCGCGGCACCACCTGAAGCTTGAGCCATATTGATGTAACGAACGCCCGGCTCGCTGTATCCCCATTCGGAAGTCTTGCAGCTCGGATCATCGGGAGTCACACCCATGAATTGTACAACCCAGCTTTTGTCTCCAAACGGAAGCGGAGGATGGATGGAATCCAAGAACGCAACGTCATCAAACACGGCTGATTTATCGTTTTCGTCAGACAGGAAAATGACGACGAGGAGCGAATTCTTGCGCATGAACCCCTTATTGACGCCATCGACGAGCGGAGGTGTCAGCGCCGCACGCACCGACTCCATGCCGCGCTCAAGAACCGAACCCTGGTCTCCGGCCATGATTCGCCCTTGAAGGAGCGAGAGAAGATCCGGAGTATCCGCCTTCAAGATGAAAGGCGTTCCCGACTGCGCAATCCAACGACCGCGGGCTCCCGCAGAACCCATGTCCATCGTCGTCACGGCCATCTGGTAATTGAGCCTCGTCGCATTGAGATTGCTGATGAATCCGCCGAGCTGCGCGGCCAAGCCCGCCTGTCTCGGACCCATGGAGCCCGACGTATCGATCACCCAGAGGATGTCGACGTCCGTGATGAAAGTCGCCTTCTGACCGAACGACGCGTTTTCGGGAGCGAGCCCAAAGGTTTGCTTCGTGCAGCCTGCTGATGAAAGCGAAATCGCAGCGCACGCGAGCGCCGTCGAGATCAGCTTTTTAAACTCATGATGTGCTTTCGCCATTTTAGCTCCCGCACCATGCGGGCCCTTCTCATCTGGTTCTTCGGCGACAGCTCGTGATCACTATAGGTGGGTCATCCGGAACCCTGCGAGAAGAGGTGAGTTTCGGGAAATTCGTCGAAGAGTTCTGCAGGAACTCTCAACTCCGTGTGAATCTCAGGACGAGATCCCTCAAGATTGTCGAAGTTGCCGACGGGCCAAAGCGAGACAAACCACAATCGTAACTTCCAAGCGGCTTTTTCAAAGGAGTACGATTCAAACCCGTTTTCGTGTATGGTCGTCCGTCATGGAAACTCTCGAACTCATCCTCCACGAAGCCAAAGCGCACGCCCTCAAAGCAAGCCCGTTCCTCGCGGTCTTCGATCTCGACTCCACCCTCTTTGACCTCACTCTCAGAGTCTCGCAGATCGTCGACGAATTCGCGGAAAGCCCCCTCTACCGAGAACGTTTTCCGAAAGAATGCGCGGATCTCAAGCGCATCGAAATTCTCGCGACCGATTGGGGAATCGGTGAAGGCCTCGTGCGCCTCGGCCTGCAACAAGAGAAGTGCGCGGAGTTTTGGAAGGCCCTTCATGATCACTGGGCCGCCGCATTTTTCAGTAACGACTATCTTCACCACGACGAACCTCTCCCGGGCGCCGTCGAGTTCGTCATCGAACTACGCAAGCTCGGCGCGCACATCATGTATCTCACCGGCCGCGATATCCCGAGAATGTACGAGGGAACTGAAAAGAGTCTACTCGCGCGAGGCTTCCCGGTTGATCCCGTGGACGCGCGCCTTGTTTTGAAACCCGAAGCGCCACTCGATGATGCTCGCTTCAAAGTCGACGTCTTGAAGGAAGCCGAAAAAACTTACGACCGCATCTGGCTCTTCGAAAACGAACCGGTGAACACGAACCTCGTCGCCAAGGAATGCCCTCGCATCGGAATCGTCTTCATCGAGACGACCCACTCGGGCCGAGAACAGCCCGATCCTTCCGTCGCGAAAATCGCGCATTTCGACTCATGGCCGAGGCAGATGAAATCCTAACGCCGGAAGCGCATACAAGAGTGAAGCAACGACAATCGTGTGCGTGATCTTCCCGGTCATGACGAGCTCAATCACTTCGGGAATCGATTTGGTTACGACGGTAATATCCTCAAATGGATCCGGCTCGGGTTCTCCCACGAGCTTACATCCGTAAGCGATGTAAGTGTGCATGCGATTGTTTTGCATGGCAGGATTCGGATGATGAACGCCGATGAGACGAACGTCGTCGGGAACGTAACCGGTCTCTTCTCGCAACTCCCTTAAGACGGCTTTTTTAGGATCCTCTCCCCGATCCGTCGATCCCCCAGGAATCTCGAGAAACGAATCTCCCGCCGCCTGCCGAAACTGCTCAACGAGAACAATTTTATTGTCCTCCGTCACCGGAACCACGTTCACCCAATCGGGAAATTCCATCACGTAATAATTCGGCATCACGCGACCATCCGGGAGTTCGCATCGGTCCGTGCGAAAACGAAAGAGTCCCGTCTTAAAGATTTCCTCGCTCGAAAGAACTTTCCAACGCTTCGGCACCTGCCCGCCTCCTCTCTCCTTGGTCAAAACGCTAACATCTAATCTCGAGGTTTGCGCGGGGGAAAACCCTTATGTTACGGTCTGCGTCGTCAAAGTCAGGAGTCAAAGAGATGGCACTTCAACTCATCGCAGTTCCGATCGGCAACCCCGGCGACATCACCCTCCGCGCGATCGAAGCCCTCAAATCCGCAGACGTCGTCATCGGCGAAGACCGAAAGGAAGTCTCAAAACTCCTGAA
>SXSP01000371.1 GCA_005792225.1 Bdellovibrionales bacterium
CCTCTCTGGTGGTGTCGACTCGAACGCTCTTCACAAGCCGAAACGCTTTTTCGGTGCCGCACGTAACATCGAAGAGGGTGGAAGCTTGACCATCATTGCCACAGCGTTGATCGATACTGGGTCACGTATGGACGAAGTTATCTTCGAAGAGTTTAAAGGTACGGGTAATTCCGAAATCCATCTTGACCGCAAGCTGATGGAGAAGCGAATCTTCCCGTGCATGGACATCAACAAGTCGGGAACTCGTAAAGAGGACCTCTTGGTTGAGCGTGCCGATCTCAATCGTCTCTGGATCCTCCGCAAGGTTTTGGCTCCAATGAACGTTGTGGATAGCATGGAGTTCCTGCTCGACAAATTAGGCAACACCAAGACCAACGTCGACTTCTTGTCGAACATGAGTGGTTAATTAACAGCCTGAATTTATTGAGAAAAATTAAAACAATTTGAGATGTCAAGGGCCCATTAAGGCCCTTGGCGGCTTTTTGAGCCTGTGGAAAACTCTGTGGAGGACAAAGGTCTAGGTCCTTCCCTCAGGCATTGTTTGAGTGTGGTCAAATCCCTCTCGACAGCTGCTCATTAAGCGTGCTATCAATCCGTTTCTTACAGGCAAGCTTTGGAGATTGAGTATGAAAGAAGGCATTCACCCGAAATATAACGCCGAGGCGACAGTCATTTGCGTCTGCGGCAACACGTTCAAGACCGGTTCGACTCAAGCGGAAGTCCGCGTCGACATCTGCTCGGCTTGCCACCCGTTCTTCACGGGCAAACAGAAGCTGATGGACACTGAAGGTCGTATCGATCGCTTCCGTAAAAAGTATGGCAACGCAACTGCCACTAAAACGAAGTAATCGGCCGCTCCATTCAGCGTCGTTGAATCAAGCCCGCTACAAAAGGCGGGCTTTTTTCATGGTCCAACCGAATAAGCGAACAGCCCACGATGTTTGATAAGCTGATCGAAGTCGAATCACGTTACGAGCAGGTCAACCTGGAGCTTCAGAATCCCGAGGTCACTCAGGATCAAAAGCGCTACCGAGGGTTGATGAAAGAGCTCGCGGACCTCCAGCCCGTCGTCCTCGCTTTCCGCCGTTTCCGCAGCGTCGAACAACAAATCCGCGACAATAAGACGATTCTCGAGAACGAATCGGACGATGATCTTCGTCAACTCGCTAAAGAAGATTTAAATCAACTGACGGATGAACATGAGCGCCTCTCGTCCGAGATCAAACTTCTTCTGCTCCCGAAAGATCCCAACGACGATAAGAACATTATTCTAGAAATCCGTTCGGGTGCCGGTGGAGACGAAGCCTCTCTCTTCGCCTCGGAACTCTTCACGGCCTACACCCACTACGCGAACAGCCAGGGCTGGAAAGTGGATCTCATGTCGGCGTCCGAGGGAAATGCCGGCGGATTTCGCGAAGTCATCGCTTCCATTTCTGGCGACAAGGTTTTCAGTAAACTCAAATTCGAGAGCGGCGTTCACCGCGTTCAACGTGTGCCGAAGACGGAGACCCAAGGACGTATTCATACGTCGACCGTCACGGTGGCAGTTCTTCCAGAAGCCGAGGAGATCGACGTCCAAATCAATCCGAATGATCTGAAGATCGACGTGTTCAGGAGCGGCGGCGCCGGTGGGCAGTCGGTGAATACGACGGATTCAGCCGTCAGGGTCACGCATCTTCCGACGACTACGGTTGTGATCTGCCAAGACGAGAAGTCGCAGATCAAGAACAAATCCAAGGCTCTCAAAGTTCTTTACTCGCGCTTGCTCGCGGCTGAGCAAGAGAAGGCGATCAAAAACGCCTCGGATGCGCGTCTTGCGCAAATTGGAACGGGCGATCGCTCCGAGAGGATTCGCACTTACAATTTTCCGCAGTCGCGTATCACCGATCACCGCATTGGCGTCACGATTCATCAGCTTGACCAAGTGATGGGTGGGGCGTTCGAATACATTATCGATCCCGTGATCGCGTACTTCCAGGCCGAGCAACTGAAGAACCAAGGCGTGTAAATGCAGCTCAAAGACATCCTTCAGAAGACCACTCAGTTTTTGAGAGACAAAGGCTCGCCGAGCGCCCGACTGGACACGGAGATGTTGATCGCGTCAGCGCTGAAATGGGATCGCATCAAACTTTATTTAAATTACGAGTATCCGCTAAACGAGCAAGAGCTGGGGATCGCGCGCGAGTTCGTACGACGTCGCGCTTCGGGCGAGCCCGTAGCTTATATCCTCGGAACAAAAGATTTCCACAATCACTCCTTCAAGGTGAATCGCGCGGTTCTCATTCCTCGTCCCGAAACGGAGTCGATCGTCGAGGCCGCCATCGATTTCTCGAACGAGGCAAGCGAACAAGCCGACTCCTCAACGAGAGTTGTTGATCTCGGGACCGGATCGGGATGCATCGGCTTAAGTGTCATTGCTGGTGTCCCGGATGCTCAACTCCTTGGCGTGGATGTTTCACCGCTCGCCATCGAGGTCGCCAAAGAAAATGCCGAACGTCTCGAAGTTGCGGAGAGAGCGCATTTTTTGACGGCAAATGCGGGCTCAATCACGCGAACGCAAGTCGAGGAGACCCTCGGCGGTGCGGCCGACATGGTTCTCGCAAATCCTCCTTACATTGATCAACTTGATCCCGCGGTCGAGACCAACGTGAAACTCTTCGAGCCCCAAGAAGCTTTGTTTTCGCCGGATCATGGATTGGCGCACATCCGCGATTGGGCGCGAGTTGCGGGGGAGATCGCCCGCGATGGTGCTCTCGTCATGTTCGAGATCGGTCACGAGCAGGGCGAGGCGGCGCGGGGCATTTTTTGGACTTCAGGACGTTTTCAAGACGTTGAGATCGTGAAAGACTTATCGGGACGCGAACGTTTCATCAGAGCGCGCGTCGGTTCCCAACAATCGCAGTAAAATTTGAGGAGATGCGACGATGGATAAGATGATCGTTCGCGGTGGTCACCGCTTGGATGGCGTTGTTTCAACGAGCGGAGCAAAAAACTCGGCGCTGAAGCTTCTCTTCGCGAGCCTGCTCGCGGAAGGAAAGCACGTCTTTCACAATGTACCTGAGCTTCAAGACATCGAGTCCTCGCGTCTTCTTCTTGAGAGTCTCAACTGTAAAGTGGAACGCCACGGGAAAACACTCACGGTC